>NZ_JBHVFF010000156.1:0-20158 GCF_042801895.1 Streptomyces sp. NPDC057543
GTCGCCGAGGTGCACAAAGGCGTCGAGAAACCCGGTCCAGGAGTTCACCTCGAACAAAAGGTCCGGCAGGTCGATCTTCGGGAGCATCCTCTCGACCCGCTTGCGCAGCCAGGTCATGGACTTCGGCTCGCCGAGCGCGCCCAGCTTGTCGACGTTCAACTTCACCCGCCCGAGCGTTATCGGGCCCGCCTGAGCTCAGGGGGCACCACGCGCGGTGTTCGGCGCGGGCCACCAGGCCGCGTCCGAGATCGGGGTCGCCGGTGAGCCGGTGAGCCGGGGGACGACGTCGGTGACCATGGAGATCTCGCCTCTTTCGATCGCCTGGTACCACGAGATCCAGGTCTCGATCTGTTCCCCGCTCATGCCCAGTCGCCATCGCCGCGCGAAGGCTTCCTCAAGGGTCTCGGGTTCGAAGCGGTAGGGCCGGCCGACTGCCGCGGCGATCCGGGTGACCGCTTCGTCGAGGGTCAGAGCCTCGGGCCCGGTGATCTCCAGGGTCGCGCCGTCGTGCTCGGAGCGGGGACCCTCGTCGAGAGCGACGGCCGTGATCACGTCGGCGATGTCCTCGTGGGTGACGAAGGCGGCCCGGCCGGTGCTCGCGGGGCCGCTCACGACGAACTCATCGTCGGCGAGGGCGGCCGGCGTCGACGTGTAGAAGCCCGCCCGGAGCACCGTGTGGCGGATCCCGGCCCCTGCCAGGAACTGTTCGGTCGCCCACTGGTCGCGGGCGTTGATGTAGGTGGCGACGGGTGCCGCACTGACGAGGGACACATACAGGACCCGGTTCACGCCGACCGCGATCGCGGCCTCTACCACGGTGGCGTGTTCCTCCAGTCGGCGCCCCGTGCGGTGTCCGGAGACCAGGACGAGGGTCGACGCGCCCTCAAGCGCCTTGCGCATGGCGGAGGCATCGGCGTAGGCGGCCGGACCGCGCCGCTGGGCGCCTGGCAGTTCGGGCATCCGGTCGGGGCTACGTCCGACGAGGAGCTGGGGGACGCCGTGACCGGCGAGTCGGGCCGCGATCCGGCCGCCCAGCGCCCCGGTCACCCCAGTGACCGCCACCGTCTCGTGGTTCTTCTCGGACATGGGTTTCCCTCCGTCCGGGGCCGCCGTGATCGCGGAACCCCTTCATCCGATTGTGTCCAGGGAAAGGCAATGCTCTTTCGGTTGGATCCTCCGGCTCCGTGATGGCGTGGTGGTTCACCACCACGAGCGTGCCCCGGGCCGCCAGGAGCCGCGAGGTGGCCGCCCCCCCTGCAGCAGCCTTCCACCAGCCAGCAGCGTCAGCGACGCCGCGCCATACTGCACCGACCGCACCGTGACCGCCCGATCAGGACCCCCGTTCGACCGGATCGGCGCAGCGAGCCGCGGCAGTGAGGTGCCCTACCGGAAGACTCAGCCTGCCAGGTCCGGATCGTTGGGGTGCGGCTGCAAGGCGGTGATCACCGCGGTCGTCCAGGGCCACTGGGGCATGCTTCCGAGGACCTTCTCACGCAACTCCGCCTTGTCGTCGGCGCGCCGTACGCCGATGACGCGGGGCTCCCCGACCGTGCGCCACAGCGGGGACCTCTCTTGCTTCCTCGAGTGTTTCTTCGGGAGAGGCAGGGCTTCGCGGCTGTGAGCTGGGGACCTCCAGGCGGACGTCGTAGCTACGGTTGCGGTGCGGTAGAACTCGTCTGCGGTGAAAGTGGCAGGGACACCGAGTTCGGCGGCGACCGCTGTGATCGCGTTGACGCAGATGGAGAGGTCGACTCGGCCGTCGGTGGTGAACTGCGTTGCGATGTACGCCTCATAGTGGGCTCGGACTTCATCCTCGGTGTGTCGGCCGAGGAACGTCTGCAGGTACCGCACCGTGGTGTCGGGGTCGTTCGGATCACCTGCAGGGCGCGCCGGTGCGATCGGCCCCCAGGCGCAGCAGGTCGAACGCCACGAAATGGGCCGGCCACTGCGCTGCCAGCCTGTCCGCCCCGGCAGGGGTGCGGCTCAGCCGGCCCTGCAGCCGCCCGAACGCCACCAGGTCCCCGTCCAGGCAGACGTCTGCTGGGAGGGCGGCCGCCGCCGCGGCGATCTCGGGGAACGCGGCCGTCATGTCGGTGCCGCACCGGGAACGGATCACCACCCGCCCTCGGCGTACCGGGCCACCATGGCCCGGTAGCCGTCCCACTTCGGCTCCGCCGCGAAGCCCCTGGGCAGCGCCGGGATGCTCACGGCCTCGGCGAGTATCGGCTCGGGCAGCGTCCAGTCCATGACCGACATCTACCACCGCGCGGAGTACGATCATCGGTGCCCCGCCCGTACAGTCACGGGCTGGTGAAGGACCTGGCTGGCAACGGCCGGACGGTGGAGGGCGGCAGGTCGCGGCCAGCCTCCGAGTCCTCGGGGTCGTCGGGGGCGTCTTCCTGACGCAGGACGAAGTCGTCCAGCAGACGGTGCAGGGGCTGTCCCTGCCTGGTCAGGCCCAGTGTGCGCAGCCGGGTCAGGACGCGTCTGGTGTCCCTGACGGTGTTGAACTGCGTGCAGGCGGAGATGTCCCCGCGTCGGTGGAGGAAGCCCAGCCGGTGGAGGAAGGCGGTGATGTCGTCGCGGCCGAGAAGAGGAGGAGTGGCGCCGTGGTCGTCCCGGCCCGGATGCAGACTTTCGGAGAGGCGGGTGAGGGCCTTGAGGTGACGCCGGACGGTGGGGTTTTGCCGCTCGTCCCCCGACGCCGGGGGAGGTCGTCCAAGGCCCAGGTCTTGGCTCCCACCCTCAGCCAGGGCTGGGTGATTCCGGTGAAAGAGAAGGTTCCCCCGAGGCCGAAGACGCTCGCGTCCCAGATGTCCTTGCGGCGCTCGGTCTCCGGGCTCAGACCGAAGCGGCACAGGTGCTTGAGGAACCCCCTGGCCTGCGTCCGGTCGGAGCGGGTCAGGACGGTGAAAGCTATCCATCTGCCTCGGAGACCCAGTG
Source organism: Streptomyces sp. NPDC057543 (assembly GCF_042801895.1). NCBI lineage: Bacteria > Bacillati > Actinomycetota > Actinomycetes > Kitasatosporales > Streptomycetaceae > Streptomyces > Streptomyces sp. NPDC057543. The sequence continues at coordinate 2,944 of NZ_JBHVFF010000156.1, forward strand.
ACGAGCCCAAATGCGTTACGACTCGACCGGTGCGGAAGCGCTGGTGGGAGCCAGTCTTTCCCTGATCGGCAGTTTCAGGTGGAGTCTGTACCCGCCGTCGGCTGTGGCCCCGGCAGCGATGGTGCCGCCGAGGAGCTCAGCGCGTTGGCGTAGCCCGGCGAGGCCGTGATGGGCGCTGGGCAGGGGGAGCGCTGGCCGGGTGGGGGCGGTATTGGTGATGGCGGTGTGGATGGCGCTGTCCCTGTGGTGGACGCATACCCTCGCCGTTGCGCCGGGGGCGTGTTTGCGGACGTTGGTCAGGGCTTCCTGGACGGTCCGGTAGACGGCGCGTTGGACGGGGGGCGGCAGGCCTTCGGGCAGGTCCGTCTCCAGCTCCGCGTCGATGCCGCTCCCTCCGACCAGTTGCTGCAGATCGGCAAGAGAAGGCTGGGGAGTGAGCTCCGTGGGGCGGCTGCCCGAGGCGCGCAGCACGCTGACCATGTGCCGCAGTTCGTCCAGGGTCTGGACGCTGAGCCGTCGGATCGTGGCCGCGGCCTTTTTGGTCTCGGCGTCTTGGCTGCCCACTTGGAGTACTCCGGCCTGCACAGCGATGAGGCTGACCTGGTGGGAGACCACGTCGTGCATCTCCCGGGCAAGTTGTGCGCGTTCCTTCGCCAGGACGCTCTGGGCGGTGAGCAGCCGTTCGTGTTCACGGGCGTCGGAGATCTCGGCGAGCCGCTGGGACAGTTCGCGTCGGGCCTGTACGAGCTGGCCCAGGAAGACGGGGGCCACTGCAGTGGCCAGGGTGTACGTGAGGTGGACCAGGTTGTGGGTCTGGGCGAGGTCGGCGGTCCTCAGAGACGACCACGGCCACGGCAGGAAGTCGTTGATCGCGTAGGCCAGGGCGCAGCCGGCCAGCAGGACACGGTGGCGGCTGAGTGAGGAGAGCGTGTAGAGCGCGGCCATCGTTGCGAACACCGAGTCGGTGACCAGGGCGGTAGGAAGCGTGAGCACGAAGGTCGTCAGTGGCAGACGGCGACGCACCGCGAGGGCCAGCGCGGCGAGCAGAGCGCAGGCCATGGCCGCGTGCTCCTCGACGTGGACGTTGACCCATGCGTCTGCCAGCGAGGCCCCGACGAGGGCGGTGTCCAGCAGCGGAGCCGGCGGGCGTCGGAGGTTCATCGCGTGTCCCCGTCCCGCGGTGGAGCGAGGAGACCTGCGCGTTCGGCGATCAGGGCCGCCTGGACGCGGCTGCTGACCTGCAGCTTGCTTAATACGGTACTGACGTGGCCTTTGACAGTGCCGGTGCTCAGATGCATCCGTTCACCGATGTCGGTGTTGGCGAGTCCTTCCGCCATGAGTATGAGGACGGCACGCTCGCGCTCGGTCAGCCGGGCGGCGAGGCGGGCGGCGGGGGGCTCGTGCGTGCCCTTGTCGAGGTAGGCGTCCACCACGGTGCGAGTGATCTTGGACGACAGCACGGTCCCGCCGTCTGCCAGGGTTCGCACGAGGTGAGGAAGGTGCTCAGGATCGGTGTCCTTGAGCAGAAATCCGGCGGCACCTGAGCGCAGGGCGGTCGCCACGTACTCGTCGGTGTCGAACGTGGTGAGCATGGCCACTACCGGGGGGTCCGGAATGCGGCGGAGGTTGGCCAGAATGGTGAGCCCGTCCACGTCGGGCATCCGGATGTCCAGCAGGACGACGTCAGGGCGGAGTTCCCGCACCGCCGACACAGCCTGGCCGCCGGAAACCGCCGCCACGACCTCGATGTCGTCCACCGTGTTGAGAATGTGTGTGAAGCCCATGCGGATGAGGGCTTCGTCGTCGACTACCAGTACCCGGATCACGTGCGCTCCGCTCGTCGCATGCCGCCGATTGATCCGTACCACGCCAGGAGCCGTCCGTCCGCCGGGTAGATGCGTTTCGCGACAGCCGGGGATGCGGTTCCAGCCGGTCGGCCGGTCAACTTCGGCCGGTCGGCAGGGTGCCTTCGGAAAGCCGCCGGGGTGGCTGGGGCGGGCGGTCGGTGAAACCTCAAGGCATGACACAGAACGCATTGTTGATCGAACCGGCACAGGTGTCACGTGAGCTTGAGGCGGATCACTCGTCCAGCGCGAGCATCGCGCCGTCGACGGGCAGAGTGATCGGCATCGATCTGGTCCGCGGGCTCGCGGTCTTCGGGATGTACTCCGCCCATGTCGGCCCCGACGTGACAGTGGGCGGGCCGGTGGGGTTCCTGCTAGAGGTGGCGCGGGGCCGTTCCTCCGCCCTCTTCGCGTTGCTCGCGGGCTTCTCGCTGATCCTTATCACCGGCCGTCCGCATCCGCGGACGGGGCGCTCTGGCCGTCAGGCGGTGGTCAGAATCGTGATCCGTGCCGTCGTCCTGGCAGCGCTCGGCTACGCCCTGACCGCCCTGGACACCGGGGTCGACGTGATCCTCAGCTTCTACGGGCCGCTTTTCCTGATCGCCCTCCCGCTGTACCGGTTGCGGGCAAGGACGCTCGCACTCATCGCTGTCGCTGGTGTGCTGGTCCTGCCTCAAGTCCTGTACGTGATAAGGAAGTCGATCGAAGAAGGGAACTGGGCCGACGCCATCACTGCACGGGATCCGCTGGCCTGGATCAGCGGCACGGACGGCTTCGTCGAGTTGCTGTTCACGGGGGAGTATCCGGTTCTCACTTGGATGCCGTTCCTGATCGCGGGTATGGCGGTGGCCCGGCTCGACCTCATTCGCACTGGCATCCGATCCCGGCTGGCTCTGACCGGCGGGGCGCTCGCCGTGCTCGGCTACGGAGGCTCCTGGCTGGCCCTGCGCCTGGTCCCACACGCTCATTCCGCCGTCGTGGCCGCCACGAATGGCGGTTCGGCGTCGTCTGCGTGGTGGTCCGACACCGTCGGTGAACCCGGGGACCACACGCCGCTCGCCTGGCTGCTGGTGGCCGCACCGCATAGCCAGACGACCTTCTCCATCCTCGGCAACACGGGCATCGCCCTCGTAGTGGTGGCCGCGTGCCTGACTGTCGCCGACCGCCTGCCACGCCTCACACGCCTGGCCGCACCCATTGCGGCAGTCGGCACGACGGCGCTAACTGTCTACGTCCTGCACATCGTCGCCCTCTGGTTCTTCACCAATGTCTGGCACGTGGCCGCGATCGAGGACCAGACCCTGTCCGCCCTGCCCGTACTCCTCGGCTTCATCGCTGCCGCCGCGCTCCTGGCGACCGTCTGGACCCGTCTGTTCCGGCGTGGCCCCCTGGAGTACCTGCTCCACATCGCCACCCGGCCCGCCCAGCACATCAAGTGAGACGGTGGCTGTGCAGGGTCAGGGCCGCCCAGCGACGTTACCGAGCCGTGACCGTAGAGCCGACCGGCATGGCTGCAGCTGGGACCAGGGCCTCACTATCGACTGGGGCGTTCGCTGGGCCCAGTCACCAATCTTCGTCAGGTGTCGTCGGAGGCTTTTGCACCTGGAACAGGGCTGAGGCGCCGTCGCCCGGCAGCGGGATATAGCCGAGTTCATCGATCACTAGTGCTGTGACCGCGTAGGTTCGCCGGGTTGGGTTGGGTCAAGCCGCCGTTTTCAAAGATCGCACTCTGACCGGAGCCCGGTGTCAGAGCCTCCCGGTAGCGTGTCGGCAACCAGATCCGACTCCTATCCGGGAGAACCACCGTGGACATCCTGCTCATCGCTGGCTTGTGGCTCGACGGATCCGCATGGGACGACGTCGTGCCCGAACTCGACGCGCTCGGCCACCATCCCGTGCCGCTCACCCTCCCAGGCCAGGGCGACGGCGCCGCCTCCGCAACGCTTGATGACCAGTTGGCAGCAGTGCTTGCCGCAGTTGACGCGGCGCCCGGAAAGCCCCTGGTGGTAGGGCACTCCGCAGCATCGACCCTGGCCTGGCTGGCCGCTGACGCGCGACCGGAGAAGGTGGCCAAGGTCGCCCTGATCGGCGGCTTCCCCGCCGCCGACGGGCGGCCCTACGCCGATCACTTCGCGATCGAGGGCGGCGCCATGCCCTTCCCGGGCTGGGATCCCTTTGAAACCGCGGACACCGCCGACCTGGACCAGCAGACCCGGGACCGCATCGCGTCCGCCGCCCTTCCAGTCCCCGAGGCAGTCGCCACGGGAGTCGTACGCCTGACCAACGAGCGCCGCTTCGACGTCCCCGTTGTGGTTGTCTGCCCCGAGTTCACCCCCACCCAGGCCAAGGAGTGGATCGCCTCCGGTGAGAGTCCTGAGCTCGCCCGCGCTACCCACCTTGAGTACGTGGACCTCGACTCGGGCCACTGGCCGATGGCCACCCGCCCCCGCGAACTCGCCCGCGTCCTGGCAAAGGCCGCCAACTCCTAGCGGTGCCGGGTTGGGCAGTCAGGTTGCGCTCGTTAGTGGTCTGCCGCCTCGGATCCGCAGCCTGACCAACCCGCCATGGCACCAGCAGCCGAGCGGGGACAAAGTGCCGTACGGGTAATCCGGATGCCGAATGAAGCCTCAGCGCCGCGCGTGACGGATTATCAACCGTCCGAATTCCATGGCCCCGGAGATTCGGATCTTCGGCCCGCCGGGGCGGGAACGCCGCCGGATCTTGTAGCGCAGGTCCTTCCATCCCGTGCGCAGACCCTCGACGTCAACGATCGCGTCGCGAGGCACTGTGATCTTGGCCCCGCCGGCGCCGAGTAGCAGCTCGATGTCGACGACCGGATACTCGATGACCGCCCGGGACAGATCCAGGCGCACCCTTCCGAATGCGGACTCCACCTTGAGGATCCGAGGCACCCGCCATACGCCGCGCCGCTGGATCCGTCCGCCGGCGGCGGCGATCGTTGACGTGGCATCCGGACTCCCCTCCGGAAGCGAGGCCATAGCCGACGCGAGCTCGCCATGCGTATTTGCGGTGAGCACCTGGTCGAGACGTTCGTCCATCTCCTCGTGCGAGATGCGCTCAGAGGCGTATGCCTCCTGCAGGCGCTGCACGGCCGTCTCGCGGTCGTCTTCGCTGAGCAGTGGCAACCGATCTTCCTGCGGAGAGGTCACCGTTTCACTCTAGTGCCGCCCCGACGATGTGAACGTGCCAAGACCCTGAGCGGGCAAGGCATTTGATAAGGAGGCCGACGGCTCACCACCATGACCTTGGTCGCTCAACCCGGCGAACCTATGCGGTCACAGCACTAGCAGCTTTCTGGCGCGGTCGAAGTCGGGACTGTCTGTCGTGCTCGCGGCCGTTCGGCGAACGTACACCCTGGCAGCCAGCACGATGGCCTGAGCGTCCTCGGCGGCCAGGGCGTGACGATCGGAATTCCCTCTCAGGCAGTGACATCCTGACCACGTTCACGTTGGTCGGCATCACGTCCGCCCCGCGCAGTGATCGACTGGTCGAGTCCGTCCATCGTGCGCAGGAACGCAGCGTTCAGATCGACGTCGTACCGGTGCGCGAGGATCAGCACAGACCACAGGCAGTCCGCGAGTTCGTGCTCAAGAGCGGCACGGCCGCCCGGCATGCCACGGGCTCCTTCCTGTGCCATGACGATCTTTGCCAGATCGCCGACGTCCCCGACGAAGCCGAGCATGAACTCCTCACGTGTCCACGTCCGGCCGCGTTCTCTCAGGTTCAGCTCGTCGTAGAGGTCATGGATGTGCAGGGCGCGGCGCTGGAGTTCGTTGAGGTCCATGCCTCAGCCTTTCCCTGTCCCCCCGGTGCAACCTTGGCCCCGATCGCGCTGTCCAGGGATTGCGGTGGTCCGGGTCGGGGAGCCGCCCATGATTGCGCAGGATGGGGGCGCGTACGGTGCACCGACGATGCGCCGCGCTCCCCCTCGCGGGTGCACCCCATCGCCGGTGACAATCAGCCCGTGCTCCCCCGGTGCGCACCAGCCGCATCAGGAGCGCGGCACATTGTGGTGCACTCAGCGGCCAGCTTCTCGCCTTTGGTATGGCACGGTCGTAGCGCAGCGGGACGCGGGGGATCTTCCGCTCCCCTGTCACATCTGCCGCACGGCGAAATGACACCACCGCCTGGCAGCAGCCTCGGTTTCCCTCGCCGGCCTGCACAGCATCGTGACGGTGGAGGACCTGTCCGCCCATGGCCCCGACGAGACCTCGTGGAAGATAGCCCGAGCTACATCGGAGCAGTTGCTCACAGTGGATTTCGGCAGCCCCTCCCCCGCCTTCCGTGAACGAATCAGGACAGTACTCGGCGATGGTGTCGATATTGACGCGCGATGGCCCCACCCCCTCGGATAACCTCGCCGACTCCCGCACGAAAAGCATTGGACCCTCTCGGATGACACAAGCCAGTGTGCGGATCTTGATCCGCGATGCCCGTTACCGGATGTTCTGGCTCGGCCAGGCCACCAGCACCCTCGGGAATCAGCTCACCATCGTCGTCCTTCCGGCGCTGGTGGTGCCCAGCAGAGGCGTCGGCACGTTCGGTCTGCTGCTCGCCGTCGAGTCCGCGGTCATGGGTGTGCTGCTCCTGCTCGGAGGGGTCATCGCCGACCGCTACTCCCGCAGCGTGGTCATGGCGGCAGCCGATGTCTTCCGCATCGTCGGCGTTGGCGGTTTTTTACTCTTCGCCTCGCATGGACCGATGGCTGCTTTGCTCGCCGCCGCGGCTCTCACCGGCGCCGGCACAGCGCTGTACGAGCCGGCGCATCGCGCGGCACTGGCTCAGGTTGTCAGCGAAGACTTGCGGCAGCGCGCGAACGCCATAGATGCCGCCACCAAGCGGGTGGGCGGTCTGATCGGGGCCCTGCTGGCCGGTCTGCTGCTCTCAGGTGTCTCGGGGCCGCGCACGCTCCTGATCGACATGCTGACTTTTGTGATCAGCCTGGTGACCCTGGTGTGGCTGCGGCTGCCGCGCATCCACGTCGCGCATGAGCAGCAGGAGCAGGGGCTACGCGCGGTGTTCGCCGAGGCGAAGACCGGGCTGGTCGAGGTGCGGCGCCGTCCATGGGTGGCAGCGCTGATGCTGCAGGGCACGGCCCAGGTGTTCTTCCTGTTCGGCCCGAACTTCGTCCTGGTGCCGATGGTCAGCCAGGAGCGCTACGGCATCCAAGCGTTCGGCTGGGTGAGTGCCGCCATGTTCGCCGGCTCCGTGCTCGGATCCGTGATCGGCGCCAGGATCACCTCCAAGCGCCCCGGCCTGTGGGCGATGAACGCGCTGGCGCCGTGTCTGCTGACGCCGGTGTGCCTGATGGTCGAAGTCCCACTGTGGGGATTCTGTCTGGCGGTTGCGGCCGGTTCTGTCGGCGTCGGCTGCTTCATGGTGCTGTGGTACAGCTCGCTGCAAAACGAGTTCCCCGACGAGGTCCAGGGCCGGGTCTTCGCCCTGGAGGCCCTGGCCAGCTTCGGCCTGCAGCCCGTCGCTCTGGCCGCTGCTCCCCTGCTGGTCGCCCTCATGGGAATCACACCGTTCGCGATTATTGCAGTGATCGTTCTGCTGACGTCCACCTATGCCGTACTCATGGTGCCGGGTACCGTCCAGCTTGCGTCACCCGCAACAGTCAAGGACCGACTCGACCACAGGGCAACGATCCCGACTTCGTGAGGAGCACCCAAGACGTGGCCCAGCTTCGCTGCACCGGCATCACCCATGCGTACGGCGGTCTCACCGTCCTGGACGGGGCGGACCTGTCGGTCTCGGCAGGGGAACGCGTGGGCATCGTCGCCCCGAACGGCACAGGCAAGTCAACCCTGCTGCGGATAGCCGGCGGTGACCTGGCTCCGGACAGCGGGACCGTAACCCGGGCGCCGGTGACTGCAACCGTCATCCGTCTGGCCCAAGAAAGGGACATGCACGACGGCGAGCCGCTGGGTGACTATCTCGCCCGCCGTACCGGTGTCGCCCAGGCGCAGAAGGACCTGGACGCCACCACCCGGTTGCTGGAGGAGCAACTGCCTGGCGCAGACCATGCTTACGTCGAGGCCTGGGACAGGTGGCTCGCCCTGGGAGGAGCCGACCTTCCCGAACGCGCCGCTGACGTTACGGCCGACCTCGGACTGCGGCTCGACGCCAGAGCCACCTGCGAGCTGTCCGGTGGACAACGCGCACGACTGGCGCTGGCCGCCGTGCTGCTGGCTCAACCGGATATCCTGCTGCTGGACGAGCCGACCAACGATCTGGACGACGACGGGTTGTCCCGGCTGGAGCTCCATGTCCAGCACAGTCGGGCGGGCATCGCGCTGATCAGCCACGACCGTGCCTTCCTGGCGGCAACGGTGGACAAGGTCGTGGAACTGGACGAGTTCACCCGCCGTACCAGCGAGTTCGGCGGTGGTTGGGACAGCTTCGTCACGGAGCGTGCCGCCGCCCGGCAGCGGGCTGTCGAGGCCTACGCGGCCTATGAGGCCACCCGGCAGCAGCTGACCGGCACGGCCCGCACGCAGCGGGAGTGGGCCCGTCAGGGCGCGGCTCGTGCGGTCAATCCGCGGCGGCAGCCCGATGGGGACAAGTTCCGCAAGGCGTCCCGGCTCGCTGGTGCGCAGAACACCGGTGCGGCAGCTGCCAAGGCCGACCGTGCCGTCCAGCGGCTTGATGCCGCCGCACCTGAGCAGGTGAGGGAGGCATGGCGACTGCAGTTCACGATCGCCGAGGCCGGCGCCCCGTCCGGGACCGCATTGTCGCTGCACGGGGCAGTCGTGCGGCGCGGATCGTGCCATCTCGGGCCCCTGGATCTTGAGGTCGGCTTCGGTGAGCGGGTGAGGATCGCCGGTCACAACGGCAGCGGCAAGACGACGCTGCTGAGCGCCCTGCTCGGTCGTCTGCGGTTGGCGAAGGGCACGCAGCACATCAGCTCCGCTGCCCGCTTGGGCGAGGTCGATCAGACACGAGCCCTACTGGACTGCGAACGGTCCACCGCCGACGTCGTGGGCGACGCCACCGGCATGGACACCACCGAGACCCGTACACTCCTGGCCAAATTCCGGCTTGGCCAGGACCTGGCGCTGCGGCCGGCATCGTCGCTGTCGCCGGGCGAACGCACCCGCGCCGGTCTCGCACTTCTGCAGGCACAAGGTGTCAACTGCCTGATACTCGACGAGCCCACCAACCACCTGGACATCGAAGCGGTGGAACAGCTCGAACAAGCGGTGGCCTCCTTCACCGGCACGCTGCTGCTGATCACGCACGACCGACGTCTGGCCGACGCCGTCCGCGTCGACCGCACCATCCGCGTCGACGACTACCGACGGCCGTGAGCTAAAGCTCTGCCGACTGCCGGCCTACCGGGCCAGGGCAAGGCGAACCATGTCCGCCTTGTTACGCACACCCGGCTTCGAACAGATCCGCTTCACATGGGTGTCGACCGTGTGCTGGTTGATGCTCAGAAGGCATTCCCAAACCGGACGTAGTGTCAAGTCTTCCCAGGTCAGGGGCAGGTTGCTCGTCGTTTAGGCATGCTAGGGCCGTCGGTTCAGGCTGGGGTATGGAGGTGGCGGATGCCGTCGGTGATCGCGGTGTTGGAGGAGCGTGAACGGCTTGCGCTTGTGCGGGCCGAGGAACTGCGGGCGGAGCTGGAGCGGGTCCAGGTGGCGGTGGCGGCTGCGGAGGAGGCCGCGCGCCGTGTGGTGATCGCTCGTGAGGAGCTCGTTGACGCGTTGGCGGAGACGACCGTTGAGGAGGTGCCGCCTCGGAGGGCGGTGGTGCCGGCCACCGGGAACGCTGGTGGGAAGGCGGACGTGGCGGGGTGGTGCGAGGGCTTGGAGGCAAAGGTTCTGCCCGAGGATTACGCCCGAATCGTGTCCCTGGTCCAGGAGGACGCCGGCCGGGGTGGTGACGGGGTGCGGGCGCGTGGGCTGCGGGAGGGCCTGGGCTGGGAGGCGAGTGATGCCCGTGAGCAGGCGGCTCGGTGGCGTGCGAAGCGGCTGGTGGAGCGGGGGTGGCTGACCGAGGTGCGGGCGGGGTTGTTCAGGCCGCGGCCGGGGTGGCCGGGCTGAGGCGGCAGGATGTCGGGGCGCCGCCTCGGGCGAGGCGGCGGGTGGCGGTGATGCTCGCTGCCCACCAGGTCAGGGCCTGGGCGCTGTCGGTGCGGGTTTCGTAGTCGCGGGCCAGGCGGCGGGAGCGGATCAGCCAGGCGAAGGTTCGTTCCACACTCCAGCGGCGTGGGAGCACGGTGAAGCCCGTGGTGTCGTCGGAGCGTTTGACGACGGTCAGGGCGAGGGCGAGTGCGGCGTGGGCAAAGGAGACGAGCCAGCCGGTGTAGCCGCTGTCGGCCCAGACCAGCCGGATGTGGCGGTGCCGTTCGCGCAGGGCCTTCAGCAGGTCGTGTCCGGCGTCGCGGTCGCTGACCGAGGCCGCCGTCACGATGACGGTCAGCAGGAAGCCGAGGGTGTCGGTGGCGATGTGCCGCTTGCGTCCGTTGATCTTCTTGCCGGCGTCGTAGCCGCGTGAGCGAGCGGGGACGGTCGCGTCACCCTTCACGGACTGCGAGTCGATGATCGCGGCACTCGGCTCGGCCTTCTTGCCAGCCACCTCGCGCAGGCGGGTGCGCAGCCGTGCGTAGAGTTCCCTGATCAGGTCGTTGTCGCGCCAGCGACGGAAGAAGCGGTAGACCGCCCGCCATGTCGGGAAGTCGCGCGGCATGCTCGCCCAACGCACACCTTCCCAGGCCAGGTAGCGCACGGCATCGATCAGCTGACGGTGGCAGTAGCCTTCCGGGCGTCCGCCGTGGCCCTCCATCCAGGCCGGGACGGGCAGCAGAGGACGGACCACCGCCCATTCCGCATCACTCATGTCGGAGTCGTAGCACCTTGCACGGTCCGGGTGATCGGCGGCATTTCCGAACCGGTGAGCGAGACAGTCACACCCCGGTGCACCGGAAGTGGACGCGGCAGGTACGGACACGACACAGTCGAACATCAGGGCCTCTTGTACTCGGTTGACTTCGACATCACCGAGATGTTCAAGAAGCCCTTCCACTATGCTCCGGCAGCCGTTGATCACCTGAAGGAGACCTGCCGGGACGGCAGTTCGACCGGACCTCGCGCTATCTGGGAATGCCCTCTGAGGCCACGTCAGCCGACTGTGTCGTAGCAGGCCCGGGCCCGGGTGAAACGGCCAGCGGCCAGGTCGTCCCGGCGAATCACCCAGTGGACCCTGCCCAGAAGATCACCGTAGTCCGCCCCGATCTCCGCGAGCAGCACCCAGTCGCCCGGGCCGCGGTCGTAGTCCGTGACGGGATCGTTGTTCCAGACCCAGGGGTAGCCGCCTATCTGCACCGATCCGCCCGTCTGTACATCGTCGGAGGTTTCCCACCACACCTCGCCCATCTCCTCACCGTGCGGGAACTCCTCGGTGTAGTCGCCGCGGTTGGGCAGCGAGGGATCGATCACCAGATAGAGATCATGGGCCGAGTGGACCTGCGGCGGCCACTCATCGCCCGGACCGCGTTTGGAGACTGGCCTGCCAACCGGGACATAGACGAGCCGGGACCAGTCGCGTCGTGTCCACGGGGTAGATTCAGATGTGTCCGCAAAGAAGAGCAGCGTGCCATCCTTCGGCAACGGGAGGTCCGTCGCGCCCGGTGGGATGGCCGCGAGGTCGACCGAGGCGAGGAACGGCAAGTCCGGCACGGGCTCGTCCTCGGGCATCGGCGGCAGCCCGCCGAGCCGTCCGACCATCGGGCCGTCGGTCGGCTCCCCTGCGCCCAGCATCGCGCACGGACGGACGGTTGCATCGAGCCACCGCTCGACCTCGTCCTGGGGTATGCCCTGGTCGCGGGCTAGGTCGCGGAACGGATCCATCGATCTCATATTCACAGAATATCCAGGGGCGATCATTGCCCGCCTACCAGGCGGCCGCACCGATCAATCCGGGTGGTCTCCGTTGCCACCCAGGTTCGCAACCATGCGCCACAGACCTGGCCGACAAGACAGTCACACGTCGGTGCACCGGAAGTGGACGAGGAAGGTGCGGAGCGACACAGCGGGACATCAGGGCCACTTGTCCTCGGCTGACTCGACACCACCGAGATGTTCAAGAGGCCCTGCTGCTATGCACGGCCGAGCCTTGATCGCCCGAACGAGTCCCGCTTGGACGACAGTTCGAGCAAGCCCCCTGCCTTCCGGTTTGGGAATCGCTTCTCAGGCCACGCGCGGCCTGAGCGTGGGTGAGTCCGACGGCGATGAAGTCCAGCGCCTGCAGCTCCCTTCGGAAAGTTCATCCCGGTCGGGCAGCGGTGACACAGGGCCGGCAGGGCGGCGGACTTTCCGTGCGGCGCCGTGCCCGGCCCTCACCAGGTCCGCCGGAGACGACCGGTCCGGCAGATAGTCATCGACCCCGGGCGTCACGCCGTGGGTTGACGACATGAGCAGGATCCGGGCGGCCAGCGGCAGGGCGCGCCTCGGGCCGTCGCCGGGGCGCTCCACTCCGTGCCGGAGTGCCAGTAGGCAAGGTTGCGCGACGAAAAACGGGTTGCAGGTGAAGATCGTGACGCGAATGCTTCCACCATGAAGATGCACGCCAACCAGCTGACGGTGTCACCTGAGACAGTGCGCACGTTGGTAGATCAGCAGTTTCCTGAGTGGCGGAGCCTGCCCGTCAGGAGCATCACTGCGCAGGGCACGGTCAACGCCATCTTCCGCATTGGCGATCGGTTCGCAGCTCGATTCCCTCTTGAGTCCGCAGACGTCGAGTCGACGCGGCGCTGGCTGGAGGCCGAAGCGGAAGCGGCTCGCGAGCTGGTAGGCCGCACGCGTTGCCTCACGCCCGAGCCGGTCGCGCTTGGTGAACCCGGGGCAGGTTACCCGCTTCCGTGGTCGGTGCAGACGTGGCTGCCCGGGATCGTGGCCATCAACGAGGACCCAGGCGAATCATCTACGTTTGCCCGCGACCTGGCCGATTTCATCGGCGACCTACGCGCGATCGACACGCGTGGCCGCACGTTTGCCGGCACAGGTCGAGGAGGCGACCTGCACTCCCATGACGCGTGGATGGAGACCTGTTTCAGGCACAGTGAGCAACTCCTGGATGTCCCTCGGCTTCGTCGCATCTGGGCAACATTGCGCGATCTGCCGCGAGGCGCAGCTGAGGACGTCATGGCCCATGGTGATCTGATTCCGGGCAACGTGCTCGTGTCCGCTGGTCGGCTTACGGGGATTCTTGACGTTGGCGGCTTCGGGCCGGCTGACCCTTCTCTGGATCTCGTGAGCGCGTGGCATTTGCTCGAGGCTGGGCCGCGGCAGGTGCTCCGCGATCACCTGGGTTGCGACGACCTGGAATGGGAGCGAGGCAAGGCGTGGGCTTTCGTTCAAGCGATGGGGTTGGTCTGGTACTACGTCGAAAGCAACCCGGTCATGAGTCGGATGGGTCAACGATCCTTGGAACGTGTCCTGGCGGACGAATCGCTCGCGTGACCGTTTCGCCTGGGCGTGACCGCTGACCGTCCTGATCGTGAGGTTGAGGCAGCCGACACGGGAAACCCCACGTCACGGACACCTACGCGACGCATCAGTCCAGGTCATCACTGATCCGGACACTCCGAAACTCGGTAAAGCGGACTTCGACCACATGATGCGGCTGAAATGGATCAAGCCCGCCCAGTCGATCGAGGTCCGTCTCAGGACGTCCCGGGCCGGGGCCGTCGACGTCACGCTCTACCGCGTCGCCGACGTCGACGCTCTGCCCACCACGCGCACCGAGGTCGACTGGAAGCAGCTGCGCACGGTCGAGAAAGACCAGCACTCCCCGGTCGCCTCGATGCGCCCGGCACCGGAGGCGGCACCGGTCCGAACCGGCAATCACCGGCGCGGCTGCACGCCGCCCTCTGCCCGGGAGGGGGCGAATGAGGAGGGACCTCTCTCTTTCCTGCAGAGAGACACCTCATGCGGCTTAGAGCACCTAACAGAAAGCCTGGTCGTAGCCACATCCCCTTCCTGGCTGAGTCGGCAGTGCTGTGGGAGGCGCTCGGGCCCGAGCTGCACGAGGCCGTACTGGCCGTCCGCCGCGCGGAGGCGGAGCTGTTCGCGATGTTCACCGACGCGGACGTCATCGAGGCCGTCCGCTGGCGGTATTGACTGGCTACTCCTCGGGCTCCCAGGCGATCAGCTGCTCGAACACCTGCTGGTCGCCCTCGATCTTCAGGTCGCTCAGCGTGAGGCGGCCCCAGACGAAAAGGAGCAGCTGCTCGGCCGTGCCCGTGGCCGAAGCGGAGGCGGGCGCGGCGTCGTCCTTGAGGGGTGCGGGCCAGGCGCCGGTGCCGTCCAGCGCGAGGAGCCAGGAGCGGCCCTCGGTGGCGTGGTAGTGGATGGTGGCGGCCTCGTGCGGCCAGGCCGCCGGGGTGGAGTTGCAGGTGTCGAGAAACTCGGCCACGCCGTCGATCGCGACGTCCGTCGGCATCGGCTGCACGGCGCCTGCGACGAGCTGGGCGTCGTAGGTGTGCACCAGCAGCTCGTGCACCCGGCGCCGGGCAACGCCCCAGGCATTCGCCGGCGATACGCCGGCGCCCCACCACGCCCAGCACTCACGCTCCGGGCCAGCCTCGCGCAGCGCACTCAGCAGCAGCTCGTTCGACTCGGCGTACCAGGCCAGCAGCGCCTCGAGCTCGCGCGGCACCTCCGCGGCATCCTTGGCCGGCGGAGCCTCGGCCGGGCCCGCGGCGACGATCGCGGCCCACCAGCGCTGGCCCGTACCCAGGTGCTGCACCAGATCGAACAACGTCCACTCGGGGCAGGATGGCACCGGCGCGTCAAGGCTGGGCGCGGCGGCAACCGCACTCCGGAACGCGGCCGACCGCTCGTCGATCAGTTGCAGCAGGGCGGAATACTCAAGACTCTCTGTCACATCGCTTACCTATCACCCCAGCTCAGCCGACTGCACCCTATTTTCCAGGCCGTCAGCTGCGGGAGTTAGAGCACCTAATGGAAAGCTTGGTCGTAGCCATATCCCCTTCCTGGCTGGCTCGTTGAAAGAGTCATGGGGAAGGGGAACGGTCCTCCGTGGATGGTGCCGGATGACCTGTGGGGGCGGATCGAGCCGTTGCTGCCGGTCAGGCAGCGGCGTCCGCGCCATCCCGGCCGGCTGCCACTGGACAACCGTGGTTGCCTGCAGGGCATCCTGTTCGTGCTGCACACCGGGATCCAGTGGGAGTGGCTGCCGCAGGAGCTCGGCTTCGGGTCCGGGATGACGTGCTGGCGCCGGCTGCGGGACTGGCACGAGGCCGGGGTGTGGGACCGGCTGCACCAGGTGCTGCTGACCGAGCTGCACCGTGCCGGGAAGCTGGACTGGTCCCGGGCGGTGATCGACGGCTCCCACCACCAGGCCCGTCGGGGCGGCCCAAAACCGAGCCGAGCCCGATCGACCGTGCCCGGCCCGGCTCGAAGCACCACGTCATCACCGACGCAGGCGGCACCCCGCTCGCCATCACCCTGACCGGTGGCAACCGCCACGACATCACCCAGCTGCTGCCCCTGCTCGACGCGATCCCGCGATCCGCGGAGTGACCGGTCGCCCCCGTCACCGGCCGCGGCAGTTGTTCGCCGACCGAGGCTACGACTTCGACAAGTACCGTCGGCTCCTGTGGAAGCGCGGCATCAAGCCGGTCATCGCCCGACGCGGAGTTCCGCACGGCTCCGGCCTGGGCTCGGTCCGCTGGGTAGTCGAGCGGACGAACGCGTGGAACCACGGCTTCCGACGGCTACGAATCCGCTGGGAGATCCGCGACGACATCCACGAGGCGTTCCTGAAGCTCGCCTGCTGTGTGATCACCTACAGGCGAGTCCAGGCATTGTGTTAGCTCCTCTTAGAAGCGATCCGGGCGGCAACCTGACAGAGCCGACTCAACGGTTCCTTCGACCAACTCCCGTGAGACCAGGCGTCCCACGGCCGCGGCGAGCGTGACCGCCGAGTGCATCACTGCCAAGTAGAGGCCGGGGACCTCGGCGACCGGGCCGACGATCGGCTCACCGTCAGCCGGCATCGGGCGCACTCCGAGTCGGGTGCTGAGCAGCTCGACGCTCCCGGTGCCATGGAAAGTGGACCGGACGGCGGCAAGGGTCCGTTCGGGCGAGTCCGCGGCGGCGATCAGCCTGTCCGCGGCGACTTGCCGCAGATCGAAGTCCTCGGTGTTGACCACGGTGCGGACCAGACCGGCCGGGGCGCGGAGCCGGAACAGCGGGCACGGCGACGGTTCGACCGGGACGCGCACGCCGAGCGGCGCGCCCAGCGCGGCCGTGGCAACTCCGGCCGCCAGCACCACCGTCGCACCGGAGAGGGGTCCTGATGTCGTCTCAACCCCGGTAATCTGGCCCGCTGTATCCCGGCGGACCGCGGTAACCGGCGTGTCTAGATGTACCCGAGCTCCATGGGTGCGAGCGCCCTCGACCAGCCGCTCGGTCACGCCCACCGAGGCAACAGCGCCGTCACCCGGCGCCCAGACAGCCCACTCCGGAGGCTGCCGAAGGGCGGGCTCGAGCATCGCCACGGTGGTCGCATCCACGATCATCTGCCCGGGCCCGGCGTCCGGCGCACTGTCCTGCCTGTTCCAGCTCAGCGAGCCGGACCAGGTCACCGGGAGTCCCGGCAACTCGGCCCCGAGTCGGTGGTACTCCGCTGTTGCGGTGGCCCGCAGCCCGGCGGCCGGACCTTTGAGCACGCCGGACGATCCGACCCAGGCGAACGAGTCCGCCGTCACGCCGGCGCCCGGCCGCCCGGCGTCGACCAACGTCACGGTGGCGCCCGCCCGGGCAGCGTGATAGGCCACCGATGCGCCGACAATGCCGGCGCCGACGATGACCAAGTCTCTACTCACCCGTGGGCTCAACACGTTCATGACCCTAACGTCCGCAGCGTCCGCCCGTAAACGAGATTTAGACGCGGGACACTAGGCCGCCCATCCGCAGAAGCCCGCCGGAGCCGAGCGCCTCGCCCGGATTGGCATTCCGTACCTGCTCTACCTCCGGGCCGGCCACGAGCTGGAGGATGCGCGGGAGTCAGTGCCGACGGCGGCCGCCGCGTCTCCGTCCGCAGCGGCGGCAAGACGCACATCCTCGGCATCGCGTACAGCGACATCGACGTCATCGAGTTCCTGCGACGGGCCGGGCTCGATGACCCGGGTCCCCTTCTCGACGACCCCTCATGGGTGGAATGGCGCGGGGGCCGACCACACGAGTGGGCCGCCACGTAGAAGGCTCCCCAGGGACCTCTCACGGCATCTAGTTGTCAAGCCGCGACGGCGAGAGGCAGCGGAAACGCCTGTCGTTCATCGAACATCGTGTGCGTGGTGATGCAGTGCCAGAGCTGGC
>NZ_JBHVFF010000157.1:0-20133 GCF_042801895.1 Streptomyces sp. NPDC057543
CGTCAATGGAAAGCTGGAACCGTCGACCGGGGCCTACACCTCCACCGGAATTTTCCACGACCGGATGAAGGTCTCCGTTCCCTTCCCGGTCGATCTGGATCTCACCGCCATCACCGCACGTCGCCGGGCAGCGGCCCCGGAGTAGCCCCGGCACCGCCACTGGCCCCCGCGCTCACTCGTACTCGGGCGGCTCCTCGTCCCAGCCGAACTCCGGGTCGTCGAATGCCGCTGACGAGCCGGCCGTGGCAGGACCCGGTACAGAGGCCGGAGCCGGTGCGGGGCCCGGTTCCGGTGCCGGGACCGATCCGGCTTCCGGTGCCGGAGCGGCCACCGGCGCCGCCCCCGCCTCCCCGAACGACGCGAGCACCTCCAGCACCCCCTCCCCGTACGTCGCCAGCTTCTTCTCGCCCAGGCCGCTGATGCCGCCCAGCGCGGACACCGAGTCCGGCCGCACCGTGGCGATCTCGCGCAGCGTCGCGTCGTGGAAGATGACGTACGCCGGGACGCCCTGTTCCTTCGCCTGGGCGCCGCGCCACGCCCGTAGCGCTTCGAAGACCGGGACGGCCTCGGGCACCAGCTCGGCGGCGGCCACCTGGGACTTCGCCTTGCGTTCGCCCTTCGTGGAGCGCGACGCCGGCTTCGGCGCCTCCTTGCGCAGCAGCACCTCGCGCTCCCGGCCGAGCACCGAGCCGCTCTCCTGCGTCAGCACCAGCGTGCCGTACTCACCCTCGACGGCGATCAGCCCCTGAGCGAGCAACTGCCGTACGACTCCGCGCCATTCGGCCTCGGCCAGCTCCTCGCCGATACCGAAGACCGAGAGCTGGTCGTGGTCGAACTGGATGACCTTCGCCGTCTTGCGGCCCAGCAGGATGTCGATGATCTGGCCCGCCCCGAACTTCTGCCCGCGCTCCCGTTTCAGCCGTACCACGGTCGACAGCAGCTTCTGCGCGACCACTGTGCCGTCCCAGGTCAGGGGCGGGGTGAGGCAGGTGTCGCAGTTGCCGCAGGCCGCCGCCGCGGGCTCCTGGCCGAAGTACGTCAGGAGCTGGGCGCGGCGGCACTGGACCGTCTCGCACAGGGCCAGCATCGAATCGAGGTGGGCGGCCGCGCGGCGGCGGAAAGCCTCGTCGCCCTCGCCGCCCTGGATGAGCTTGCGCTGCTGGACGACGTCCTGGAGTCCGTACGCCATCCAGGCCGTGGACGGCAGCCCGTCACGCCCGGCGCGGCCGGTCTCCTGGTAGTAGCCCTCGACCGATTTCGGCAGGTCGAGGTGGGCGACGAAGCGGACGTCGGGCTTGTCGATGCCCATGCCGAAGGCGATGGTCGCGACGACGACCAGGCCCTCCTCGCGCAGGAAGCGGGACTGGTGGACGGCGCGCGTGCCCGCGTCCAGACCGGCGTGGTACGGGATGGCCTCGATGCCGTTGCGGCAGAGGTATTCGGCGGTCTTCTCGGTCGAGTTGCGTGACAGGCAGTAGACGATGCCCGCGTCCCCGGCGTGCTCGCCCTTGAGGAAGGAGAGCAGCTGCTTCTTCGGGTCGGCCTTCGGCACGATCCGGTACTGGATGTTCGGCCGGTCGAAACTGGCGACGAAGTGCTTCGCGTCGGGCATGCCCAGGCGCTGGGTGATCTCCTGGTGCGTCGCGCCGGTCGCGGTCGCGGTCAGGGCGATGCGCGGTACGTCGGGCCAGCGCTCGCCGAGGACGGAGAGGGCCAGGTAGTCCGGGCGGAAGTCGTGGCCCCACTGGGCCACGCAGTGCGCCTCGTCGATCGCGAAGACGGAGATCTCGCCGCGGGAGAGCAGACCGAGCGTGGCGTCCAGGCGGAGCCGCTCCGGGGCCAGGTAGAGCAGGTCGAGCTCACCTGCGAGGAACTGGGCCTCCATCGAGCGGCGCTCGTCGAAATCCTGCGTGGAGTTGATGAAGCCGGCTCTGACACCGAGCGCCCGCAACGCGTCCACCTGGTCCTGCATCAGCGCGATCAGGGGCGAGATGACGATGCCCGTACCGGCTCTGACCAGGGCCGGGATCTGGTAGCAGAGGGACTTTCCGCCACCGGTCGGCATGAGCACGACGGCGTCGCCGCCCGTCACCACGTGGTCGACGACCGCTTCCTGCTCCCCGCGGAACGCCTCGTACCCGAACACCCGGTGCAGCGTCTGCCGCGCGTCGCTCTCGGTCACATCCATGGTCCCGCCCGTCACGCTCATCGTTCTGTCCACCGAGATCCCGGGCCCGTCGCGGGACCGTCCCGTTCCGTCCTGCCACCGTCCCCTGCCACGATAGGCGCCGCCTACGACAATGCCGGACGGGCTTGACTTCTCAAGCCCGTCCGGCGTTGTCGTGGCTGTGTACCGGCTGTGCGCGTGTGCGCTACCTCACGAAGACTCCGGCCTGGCCGGCCAGGTCCAGGAAGTACTGCGGGGCGAGGCCCAGCACCAGCGTGACCGCGACGCCGACCGCGATCGTCGTCATCGTCAGCGGGGACGGGACGGCGACCGTCGGGCCGTCGGCCTTCGGCTCGCTGAAGAACATCAGCACGATGACCCGGATGTAGAAGAACGCGGCGATCGCCGACGAGATCACACCGACCACGACCAGCCCGACCGCGCCACCGTCCGCCGCCGCCTTGAAGACGGCGAACTTCCCGGAGAACCCGGAGGTGAGCGGGATACCGGCGAAGGCCAGCAGGAACACCGCGAAGACCGCGGCGACCAGCGGCGAGCGTCGGCCGAGCCCCGCCCACTTCGACAGATGCGTCGCCTCGCCGCCCGCGTCGCGCACCAGGGTCACGACGGCGAACGCGCCGACCGTCACGAAGGAGTACGCGCCGAGGTAGAAGAGGACCGACGAGATGCCGTCCGGGGTGGCCGCGATGACACCGGCGAGGATGAAGCCGGCGTGAGCGATCGAGGAGTAGGCGAGCAGCCGCTTGATGTCGGTCTGGGTGATGGCGACGATCGCGCCGCCCAGCATCGTGATGATCGCGACGGCCCACATGACCGGGCGCCAGTCCCAGGCGAGGCCCGGCAGGACCACGTACAGCAGGCGCAGCAGCGCACCGAACGCGGCGACCTTGGTGGCCGCGGCCATGAAGCCGGTGACCGGGGTCGGGGCGCCCTGGTAGACGTCCGGGGTCCACATGTGGAACGGGACGGCACCGACCTTGAACAGCAGACCGGTCAGGATCATCGCCCCGCCGATCAGCAGCAGCGCGTCGTTGCCCATGGTGTCGGCGAGCGCCGGGTCGATCTGTGTGACGGAGCCGTCGACCACGTTCGCGATGGTGGCGTACGAGACGGAGCCCGCGTACCCGTACAGCAGGGCGATCCCGAAGAGCAGGAACGCCGACGAGAAGGCGCCGAGCAGGAAGTACTTCACCGCGGCCTCCTGCGACATCAGCCGCTTGCGGCGGGCGACGGCGCACAGGAGGTAGAGCGGGAGGGAGAAGACCTCCAGGGCCACGAAGAGCGTCAGCAGATCGTTGGCCGCCGGGAAGACCAGCATGCCGGCCACCGAGAAGAGGACCAGCGGGAAGACCTCGGTGGTGGTGAACCCGGCCTTGACCGCGGCCTTCTCGCTGTCGCTGCCGGGGACCGACGCGGCCTGGGCGGCGAAGGAGTCGACGCGGTTTCCGTGCGCGGCGGGGTCGAGCCGACGCTCGGCGAAGGTGAAGACGGCGACCAGCGAGGTCAGCAGGATGGTGCCCTGCAGGAACAGCGTCGGACCGTCGATCGCGAGGGCGCCCATCGCGGCGATGTGCGCCTTCGTCGTGCCGTATCCCCCGGCTGCCAGGCCGATGACGGCGGCGAACGCGGCGGCGAGGGCGACGACCGTCAGGAAGACCTGCGTGTAATAGCGGGACCGGCGCGGCACGAAGGCCTCGACGAGCACGCCCACCACGGCGACACCGATCACGATGAGGACCGGGGTCAGCTGGGCGTACTCGATGACCGGTGCCTTGAACTTCTCGGCCGGGGCCGCCGATGTCACCCCGCCCGCCGTCGTCCACAGGCTGTGGACAGCTGTTGCGCTCACTTGGCGGCCTCCACCTCAGGCTGGGGGTCCTTCTTCTGGACGTCCGACATGGTGTGCTGCACCGCCGGGTTGACGATCTCCGTCAGCGGCTTCGGGTAGACACCCAGGAAGAGCAGCAGCGCGATCAGCGGCAGCACCACCACCAGCTCCCGGACCTTGAGGTCCGCCATGCCCTGGACCTCGGCCTTCACGGGGCCCGTCATCGTCCGCTGGTAGAGGACGAGGACGTACAGCGCGGCGAGCACGATGCCCGTCGTGGCGATGACGCCCGCCGCCGGGTACGCGCTGAACGCGCCGACCAGGACCAGGAATTCGCTGACGAACGGGGCGAGTCCGGGCAGCGACAGGGTGGCCAGACCGCCGATCAGGAAGGTGCCGGCCAGGATGGGCGCCACCTTCTGCACTCCGCCGTAATCGGCGATGAGCCGCGACCCGCGCCGGGTGATCAGGAAGCCCGCCACCAGCATCAGCGCGGCGGTCGAGATCCCGTGGTTGACCATGTAGAGCGTGGCGCCGGACTGGCCCTGGCTCGTCATCGCGAAGATGCCGAGGATGATGAAGCCGAAGTGCGAGATCGACGCGTAGGCGATCAGCCGCTTGATGTCGCGCTGGCCGACGGCCAGCAGCGCCCCGTACACGATGCTGATCAGCGCCAGGACGATGATCACCGGCGTCGCCCACTTGCTGGCCTCCGGGAAGAGCTGGAGGCAGAAGCGGAGCATCGCGAACGTGCCGACCTTGTCGACGACCGCGGTGATCAGGACGGCGACCGGGCTGGTCGCCTCTCCCATGGCGTTGGGCAGCCAGGTGTGCAGCGGCCACAGCGGGGCCTTCACCGCGAAGGCGAAGAAGAACCCGAGGAACAGCCAGCGCTCCGTGCCGGTCGCCATGGAGAGCGAGCCGCCCGCCCGCGCCTCGGCGATCTCGGAGAGCGAGAACGTCCCCGCGACCACGTACAGCCCGATCACGGCGGCCAGCATGATGAGGCCGCCGACCAGGTTGTAGAGGAGGAACTTCACCGCGGCGTACGAGCGTTGCGCCGCCGCGTTCTCGTCGCTGCCGGTGTGGGCCCGGTCCCCGAAGCCGCCGATGAGGAAGTACATCGGGATGAGCATGGCTTCGAAGAGGATGTAGAAGAGGAAGACGTCGGTGGCCTCGAAGGAGAGGATCACCATCGCTTCGACCATCAGGATCAGGGCGAAGAAGCCCTGGGTGGGGCGCCAGCGCGAGGACTTCGTCTCCAGGGGGTCGGCGTCGTGCCAGCCGGCCAGGATGACGAAGGGGATCAGCAGCGCGGTGAGCGCCATGAGCGCCACCCCGATGCCGTCCACCCCCAGTTCGTACCGGACGCCGAAGTCCTTGATCCAGGCGTGCGATTCGGTGAGCTGGTAGCGGGCGCCGCCGGGCTCGAAGCGGGCGAGCGCGATGCCCGCCAGGACGAGCGTGGCCAGCGAGAAGAGCAGCGCCAGCCATTTAGCCGTGGTGCGTCGCGCGGCGGGGACGGCCGCGGTGGCGACCGCGCCGATCGCCGGGAGCGCCGCCGTCGCTGTCAGGAGAGGAAAGGACATGTGATCAGACCGCCCTCATCAGCAGGGTCGCGGCGATGACAATCGCTGTACCGCCGAACATCGAGACCGCGTAGGAGCGGGCGTAGCCGTTCTGCAGTTTGCGCAGCCGGCCGGAGAGCCCGCCCATCGACGCGGCCGTGCCGTTGACGACGCCGTCGACCAGGGTGTGGTCGACGTACACCAGGGAGCGGGTGAGGTGCTCGCCGCCGCGGACCAGGACCACGTGGTTGAAGTCGTCCTGGAGGAGATCGCGGCGGGCGGCCCGGGTGAGCAGCGAGCCGCGCGGGGCGACGACCGGCACCGGCTTGCGCCCGTACATCGCCCAGGCGATCGCGACACCGATGACGAGCACGACCATGGTGGCGGCCGTGACAGTCGTGGCGCTGACCGGGGCGTGTCCGTGGCTGTGTCCGGTGACGGGCTCCAGCCAGTTCAGGAAGCGGTCGCCGATGGAGAAGAGGCCACCGGCGAAGACGGAGCCGAACGCCAGGATGATCATGGGGATGGTCATCGACTTCGGGGACTCGTGCGGATGCGGCTCGTGACCCTCGGCATCCGGCTGCCAGCGCTTCTCGCCGAAGAACGTCAGCAGCATCACGCGCGTCATGTAGAACGCGGTGATCGCGGCGCCCAGCAGGGCCACCGAGCCGAGGATCCAGCCCTCGGCGCCGCCCTTCGCGAAGGCCGCCTCGATGATCTTGTCCTTGGAGAAGAAGCCGGACAGACCGGGGAAGCCGATGATCGCCAGATAGCCGAGGCCGAAGGTGATGAAGGTGACCGGCATGTACTTCCGCAGGCCGCCGAACTTCCGCATGTCGACCTCGTCGTTCATGCCGTGCATGACCGAACCGGCGCCGAGGAAGAGCCCGGCCTTGAAGAAGCCGTGCGTCACCAGGTGCATGATCGCGAAGACGTAGCCGATCGGGCCGAGCCCGGCGGCCAGGATCATGTACCCGATCTGCGACATCGTCGACCCGGCGAGGGCCTTCTTGATGTCGTCCTTCGCGCAACCGACGATCGCACCGAAGAGCAGCGTGACCGCGCCGACGACCACGACAGCCAGCTGCGCGTCCGGCGCGGCGTTGAAGATCGCGCCGGAGCGGACGATGAGGTAGACGCCCGCCGTCACCATGGTCGCGGCGTGGATGAGGGCGGAGACCGGGGTCGGGCCCTCCATCGCGTCACCGAGCCAGGACTGCAGCGGCACCTGGGCCGACTTGCCGCAGGCCGCGAGCAGCAGCAGCAGGCCGATCGCCGTCAGCCTGCCCTCGCTCGTCTCCCCGGTCGCCCCCAGGACGGGACCGAAGGCGAACGTGCCGAACGTGGTGAACATCAGCATGATCGCGATCGACAGGCCCATGTCGCCGACCCGGTTGACCAGGAATGCCTTCTTGGCGGCCGTGGCCGCGCTGGGCTTGTGCTGCCAGAAGCCGATGAGCAGGTACGACACCAGACCGACGCCCTCCCACCCGGCGTACAGCAGCAGGTAGTTGTCCGCGATGACCAGGATCAGCATCGCCGCGAGGAAGAGGTTCAGATAGCCGAAGAAGCGGCGCCGGCGCTCGTCGTGCTCCATGTAGCCGATCGAGTAGATGTGGATCAGGGTGCCCACACCGGTGATCAGCAGCACGAACGTCATCGACAACTGGTCGAGCTGGAAGGCCACATCGGCCCGGAAGCCCTCGACCGGAATCCAGCTGAACAGCTTCTGGTGCAGCGCCCGGTCCTCCGCGCCCTTCCCCAGCATGTCGAGGAAGAGCACGACACCGATGACGAACGACACGGCGGCGAGCAGGGTGCCGAGCCAGTGTCCGGAACGGTCCAGCCGTCGGCCGCCGCAGAGCAGGACCGCGGCTCCGAGCAGAGGCGCCGCGACGAGCAGCGCAATCAGGTTCTCCACGATTCAACGTCCCCTTACAGCTTCATCAGGCTGGCGTCGTCGACCGAGGCCGAGTGGCGGGAACGGAACACCGACACGATGATCGCGAGTCCGACCACGACCTCGGCGGCGGCGACGACCATCGTGAAGAAGGCGATGATCTGCCCGTCGAGATTGCCGTGCATCCGGGAGAAGGTCACGAACGCGAGGTTGCAGGCGTTGAGCATCAGCTCCACGCACATGAACACCACGATCGCGTTCCGCCGGATCAGCACCCCGGCCGCGCCGATGGTGAACAACAGGGCAGCGAGATAGAGGTAGTTGACCGGGTTCACTTGGCGACCTCCTCATCTTCGTTGTCACGGCCGAGGCGCTCCTCGGAGCGCTGCTCCAGCGCCTTGAGCTGGTCCAGCGACTCGCGCGACACATCGCGGATCTGGCCCCGGTTGCGCAGCGTCTGCATGACGGTGAGTCCGGACGGCGTGCCGTCGGGAAGCAGACCCGGGATGTCCACGGCGTTGTGCCGGGCGTAGACACCGGGGGCGGGCAGCGGCGGCAGCTGCTTGCTGCGTACGCGCGCTTCGGACATCTCCCGCTGGGTCCTTGCCCGTTCGGTGCGCTCCCGGTGGGTGAGCACCATCGCGCCGACCGTCGCCGTGATCAGCAGGGCGCCGGTGATCTCGAAGGCGAAGACGTACTTCGTGAAGATGAGGCTGGCCAGCCCCTCGATGTTCCCACCGTGCTCGGCGTTGGCGGTGCCGAGCCCGTTGAAGCTGTTCAGCGAGGCGTTGCCGATGCCCGCGATGAGCAGG
This sequence comes from Streptomyces sp. NPDC057543, assembly GCF_042801895.1. Classification (NCBI taxonomy): domain Bacteria; kingdom Bacillati; phylum Actinomycetota; class Actinomycetes; order Kitasatosporales; family Streptomycetaceae; genus Streptomyces; species Streptomyces sp. NPDC057543. The sequence goes on from NZ_JBHVFF010000157.1 coordinate 8,297, forward strand.
ACGCCGAAGCCGATCCCGCAGCCCGCGGCCAGCCAGCGCTGACCCTTGAGGGTCTCCTTCAGGGAGTCGGCCGCCGTGACGCCGACGAGCATGACCACGAAGAGGAACAGCATCATGATCGCGCCGGTGTAGACGACGATCTGGACGACGCCCAGGAAATAGGCGCCGTTGGCCAGATAGAACACCGCCAGGACGATCATGGTCCCGGCGAGGCTCAGCGCGCTGTGCACGGCTTTTTTCATCAGTACGGTGGACAGCGCGCCGAGCACGGCGACGATGCCCAGCACCCAGAACTGGACGGCCTCGCCGGTCGAGGTCTGGGAGGCCGCCGCGGCCAGGCCGGTCATGCGTCCACCCCCCGCGCGGAGCCGCTGTTCTCGTCGGCGCCGTCCGCCGGCTTCTCGCCCTTGGAGACCGCGATCTGACGCTCCGTACCGGGTGCGGCCTCGGTGACGAGACCCCGGTAGTAGTCCTGCTCGTCCATCCCCGGGTAGATCGCGTGCGGGGTGTCGACCATGCCCTCCTCCAGGCCCGCGAGCAGCTCGTCCTTGGTGTAGATGAGGCTCTCGCGGGTGGTGTTGGCGAGCTCGAACTCATTGGTCATCGTCAGTGCCCGGGTCGGGCACGCCTCGATGCACAGACCGCAGAGAATGCAGCGCGCGTAGTTGATCTGGTAGACGCGGCCGTATCGCTCGCCCGGGGAGTAACGCTCCTCGTCGGTGTTGTCCGCGCCCTCCACGTAGATCGCGTCCGCCGGACAGGCCCAGGCGCACAGCTCACAGCCGACGCACTTCTCCAGACCGTCCGGGTGGCGGTTGAGCTGATGCCGGCCGTGGAAGCGCGGCGCCGTCACCTTCTGCGTTTCCGGATACTGCTCGGTCAGCCGCTTCTTGAACATGGCCTTGAAGGTCACGCCGAAGCCGGCGACAGGGTTCTGGAACTTCTCGCCCGAGGGCTCTGATGACTCAGACACCGTCAGCCTCCTTTCCGTCACTCGAATTTCCGTCACTCTGAGTATCCGACCCACCACTGACAATGAGCTCCCGCTCGCCCCGCGGCCTGCGGCGCGGCACCGGCGGCAGGGTCTGTCCGGGCAGCGGCGGCACCGGGAATCCGCCCGCCATCGGGTCGAACCCCGGCTCCGGTCCGGCCTCCGCCTCCGCGGCCCGGCCCTTCTTGTCGCGGAACATGTCGGCGACGAAGGAGATCAGCAGGATCGCGATCACGGCCCCGGCCACGTACAGCACGATCTTCGAGAAGTCGTACCCCTCGTTGCGCAGCGCCCGCACCGTCGCGACCAGCATCAGCCAGAGCAGCGAGACCGGGATCAGGACCTTCCAGCCGAGCTTCATCAGCTGGTCGTAACGGACCCGGGGCAGCGTGCCGCGCAGCCAGATGAAGAAGAACAGCAGCAGCTGGACCTTGATGACGAACCAGAGCATCGGCCACCAGCCGTGGTTCGCGCCCTCCCAGAAGGTGCTGATCGGCCACGGGGCCCGCCAGCCGCCCAGGAACAGGGTCGTGGAGACCGCGGAGACGGTGACCATGTTGACGTACTCGGCGAGCATGAACATCGCGAACTTGATCGACGAGTACTCGGTGTTGAAGCCGCCGACCAGGTCGCCCTCGGACTCCGGCATGTCGAACGGGGCCCGGTTGGTCTCGCCGACCATCGTGACGATGTAGATGATGAAGGAGACCGGCAGCAGCAGGATGAACCAGCGGTCCTGCTGCGCCTCCACGATCTTCGAGGTCGACATCGACCCGGAGTAGAGGAAGACCGAGGCGAACGCGGCGCCCATCGCGATCTCATAACTGATCATCTGGGCGCAGGAGCGCAGGCCGCCGAGGAGCGGGTACGTCGATCCGGACGACCAGCCCGCCAGCACGATGCCGTAGATCCCGACCGAGGCGACCGCGAGGATGTAGAGCATCGCGATCGGCAGGTCGGTGAGCTGCATCGCCGTACGGTGCCCGAAGATCGAGACCTCGTCGGACGGGCCGAACGGGATCACCGCGATCGCCATGAACGCCGGGATGGCGGCGACGATCGGCGCGAGCACGTACACGACCTTGTCGGCGCGCTTGACGACGACGTCTTCCTTCAGCATCAGTTTGATGCCGTCGGCGAGCGACTGGAGCATGCCCCAGGGGCCGTGCCGGTTGGGGCCGATGCGCAGCTGCATCCAGGCGACGACCTTGCGCTCCCACACGATGGAGAAGAGCACGGTCACCATCAGGAACGCGAAGCAGAACACCGCCTTGATGACGACGAGCCACCACGGGTCGGTGCCGAACATCGACAGATCCTCGGCGGCGAGTACGGCACCGCGCGGTGCCGCGGCCAGTTGAGCGAAGGCAGTCACGCCCCCACCTCCGGTGTGACGTCGGGAGTGCCCGGTGCGGCGGGGCCGATCCGGACCAGGCCGCCGGGCCGGGCGCCGGTGTCGGCCGGGACGCCCCGTCCGACGGAGTTCAGCGGCACCCAGACCACCCGGTCCGGCATGTCGGTGACCTTCAACGGGAGTTCGACGCTGCCCACCGGGCCGGTGACGGCCAGCAGATCGCCGTCCTTCACACCCGTCTCGGCCGCCGTGGCGGCGGAGAGCCGGGCGACCGAGGCGTGCCGGGTGCCGGCCAGCGCGTCGTCGCCCTCCTGGAGCCGGCCCAGGTCGAGCAGCATCCGGTGGCCCGCGAGGACCGCCTCGCCGTCGCCGGGCCGGGGCAGCGGCCGGGCCGGTTCGTTCGGGTCGGTGGCGTGCGCGCCGGCCCAGCCGCCGAGCCGGTCCAGCTCGCGGCGCACGGACTTCCGGTCCGGCAGCGCGAAATGGGTGTCCATGGCGTCGGCCAGCATGTGCAGCACCCGCGCGTCGGCCGGCGCGAGCGCCCGCGTCATCTGCTCGGGCTTCAGCGCGGCCTCGAACATCCGCGCCCTGCCCTCCCAGTTGAGGAAGGTGCCCGCCTTCTCGGCGACCGCGGCAACCGGGAAGACCACATCGGCCCGCTCGGTCACCTCGCTGGGCCGCAGCTCCAGCGAGACCAGGAAGCCGACCCGGTCCAGGGCCTCCAGGGCCCGGGCCGGGTCCGGCAGGTCCACCGGCTCGACCCCGGCGACGAGCAGCGCGCCCAGTTCGCCGGTGGCCGCGGCCTCCACGATCTGGCCGGTGTCGCGGCCGAAACGGGACGGGAGTTCGGCGACGCCCCAGACGGCCGCCACCTCGTCCCTGGCCCGCGGGTCGGTCGCCGGACGGCCGCCGGGCAGCAGCGACGGAAGCGCACCCGCCTCCACCGCACCGCGCTCGCCGGCCCGCCGCGGCATCCACACCAGCGTGGCCCCGGTCGCGGTGGCGGCCCGCACCGCGGCGGTCAGCCCGCCCGGCACGGCCGCCAGCCGCTCACCGGCCACGATCACGGCACCCTCGCCGCGCAGCGCCTCGGCCGCCGCGGCTCCGTCACCGTCGAGCCCGACGCCGCCCGCGATCGCGTCCAGCCACTCGGTCTCCGTACCGGGGGCAGCGGGGAGCAGCGTGCCGCCCGCCTTCTCCAGTCCGCGCGTGGCGTGCGAGGCGACGGCGAACGTGCGCTGTCCGTGCTTGCGGTTCGCCTTGCGCAGCCGCAGGAAGACGCCGGGCGCCTCCTCCTCCGACTCGAACCCGACCAGCAGCACCGTCGGTGCCTTCTCCAGCGAGGTGTACGTGACCCCCGAGCCGTCCAGGTCCCGGCCGCGCCCGGCCACGCGGGCGGCCAGGAAGTCGGCCTCCTCGCTGCTGTGCACCCGGGCCCGGAAGTCGACGTCGTTGGTGTCCAGCGCGACCCGGGCGAACTTGCTGTACGCGTACGCGTCCTCGACGGTCAGCCGACCGCCCGTGAGGACACCCGCCCTGCCGCGTGCGGCGAGCAGACCGGCTGCCGCGGCCGCCAGGGCCTCGGGCCAGCTCGCCGGTTCCAGGACACCGTCCGCGTTGCGTACCAGCGGAGTGGTGAGCCGGTCCCGCTGTTGCGCGTAACGGAAGCCGAAGCGGCCCTTGTCGCAGACCCACTCCTCGTTGACCTCGGGGTCGTCGGCGGCGAGTCGCCGCATGACCTTGCCGCGCCGGTGGTCGGTACGGGTCGCGCAGCCGCCCGCGCAGTGCTCGCACACCGACGGCGACGACACCAGGTCGAAGGGCCGGGCGCGGAACCGGTACGCCGCCGAGGTCAGCGCCCCGACCGGGCAGATCTGGATGGTGTTCCCGGAGAAGTACGACTCGAACGGGTCGCCCTCGCCCGTACCGACCTGCTGGAGCGCACCGCGCTCCAGGAGCTCGATCATCGGGTCGCCCGCCACCTGGTTGGAGAACCGGGTGCAGCGCGCGCAGAGCACACACCGCTCACGGTCCAGCAGCACCTGGGTGGAGAGCGGGACGGGCTTCTCGAACGTGCGCTTCTTGCCGTCGAAGCGGGAGTCGGCACCGCCGTGCGACATCGCCTGGTTCTGCAGCGGGCACTCGCCGCCCTTGTCGCAGACCGGGCAGTCCAGCGGGTGGTTGATGAGCAGCAGCTCCATCACACCCTTCTGCGCCTTCTCGGCAACCGGCGAGGTGAGCTGCGAGCGCACCACCATGCCGTCGGTGCAGGTGATGGTGCAGGACGCCATCGGCTTGCGCTGGCCCTCGACCTCGACGATGCACTGGCGGCAGGCACCGGCCGGGTCGAGGAGCGGGTGGTCGCAGAAGCGCGGGATCTCGATGCCGAGGAGTTCGGCGGCGCGGATGACCAGGGTGCCCTTGGGCACGCTGATCTCGATGCCGTCGATCGTCAGCGTGACGAGGTCCTCGGGCGGGACGGCCGCCTCGCCGCCCCCGGAGGGCGCACTCGTGGTGACTGTCATGCGTTCACCCCCTGGTGAGCGTTCTTGTCGTCGGCCCAGGCGGTCGACCTGGCGGGATCGAAGGGGCAGCCCCTGCCCGTGATGTGCTGCTCGTACTCCTCGCGGAAGTACTTCAGCGAGGAGAAGATCGGCGAGGCGGCGCCGTCGCCGAGGGCGCAGAAGGACTTGCCGTTGATGTTGTCGGCGATGTCGTTCAGCTTGTCGAGGTCGGCCATCTGTCCCTTGCCCGCCTCGATGTCGCGGAGCAACTGGACCAGCCAGTAGGTGCCTTCGCGGCACGGTGTGCACTTGCCGCAGGACTCGTGGGCGTAGAACTCGGTCCAGCGGGTGACGGCCCGCACGACGCAGGTCGTCTCGTCGAAGCACTGGAGCGCCTTGGTGCCGAGCATGGATCCGGCGGCGCCGACACCTTCGTAGTCGAGCGGTACGTCGAGGTGCTCGTCGGTGAACATCGGGGTCGAGGAGCCGCCCGGGGTCCAGAACTTCAGGCGGTGGCCGGGGCGCATCCCGCCGCTCATGTCGAGCAGCTGGCGCAGCGTGATGCCGAGCGGGGCCTCGTACTGGCCGGGGCTCGCGACATGCCCGCTGAGCGAGTACAGCGTGAAGCCGGGGGACTTCTCGCTGCCCATCGACTTGAACCACTCCTTGCCCCGGTTCAGGATCGCGGGAACCGAGGCGATGGACTCGACGTTGTTCACCACAGTGGGGCAGGCGTACAGACCGGCGACCGCGGGGAAGGGGGGCCGCAGCCGGGGCTGGCCGCGTCGCCCTTCGAGCGAGTCGAGCAGTGCGGTCTCCTCACCACAGATGTACGCGCCCGCGCCCGCGTGCACGGTGAGTTCCAGGTCGAGCCCCGAGCCGAGGATGTTCGTCCCGAGGAAGCCCGCCTCGTACGCCTCGCGCACGGCCTCGTGCAACCGCCGCAGTACGGGGACGACTTCACCGCGCAGGTAAATGAAGGCGTGCGAGGAACGGATCGCGTAGCAGGCGATCACGATGCCCTCGATGAGGGAGTGCGGGTTGGCGAAGAGGAGCGGGATGTCCTTGCAGGTCCCGGGCTCCGACTCGTCGGCGTTGACGACCAGGTAGTGCGGTTTGCCGTCGCCCTGCGGGATGAACTGCCACTTCATCCCGGTGGGGAAGCCCGCGCCGCCGCGGCCGCGCAGACCGGAGTCCTTGACGTACGCGATGAGGTCGTCGGGCGACATGGCGAGGGCCTTGCGCAGCCCCTCGTATCCGTCGTGGCGCCGGTAGGTCTCCAGGGTCCAGGATTCCGGCTCGTCCCAGAAGGCGGAGAGGACGGGGGCGAGCAGCTTCTCGGGGCTGTCCCCGCTGCCGTTCCCGTTGTCGTTGATTTCGGTCGCCAACGTCATCACTCTCCCTCCTCGCCTGTCGGGCCGGACGGGTGCTCCGGGTCAATGGCCGAGGTCTGCTGCGGTGCGTCATGCGAGCCGAGGTGCTCGGACGGCGACGGATCGTGGGGCTGGTCGCCGCTCGGGCTCTCGCCCCGCGGGGCGACGACCCTCGGGTGCGGTTCCTCGCCCCTGGCGAGACGGAGGCCGATCAGTGAGGCGGGGCCCGCGCCGCCGGACGCCTCGACGGCGCCGGGGCGCTCGTCGGGGAAGCCGGCCAGGATCCGGGACGTCTCCTTGTACGAGCACAGGGGCGCGCCGCGGGTGGGCTCGACGGTGCGTCCGGCGATCAGGTCGTCGACCAGGCGCGTAGCGCTCTCGGGCGTCTGGTTGTCGAAGAACTCCCAGTTGACCATCACCACGGGGGCGAAGTCGCAGGCCGCGTTGCACTCGATGTGTTCGAGCGTGACCTTGCCGTCCTCGGTTGTCATATCGGGCCCGTCGTTGCCGACGCCGAGGTGCTCCTTGAGCCGGTCGAAGATCGCGTCGCCGCCCATCACCGCGCACAGCGTGTTGGTGCAGACACCGACCTGGTAGTCACCGCTCGGCTTCCGCCGGTACATCGTGTAGAAGGTGGCGACGGCGGTGACCTCGGCGGTGGTGAGGCCGAGCAGCTCGGCGCAGAACGCCATGCCCGTCCGGGAGACGTAGCCCTCCTCGGACTGCACCAGGTGCAGCAGCGGCAGCAGTGCGGAGCGGCTGCCGGGGTAGCGGGCGATCACCTCCTTCGCATCCGCTTCGAGCCTGGCGCGCACCTCGGCCGGGTAGGCGGGGGCGGGGAGCTGCGGCATCCCCAGACTGACTTCCTGACGTGCTTCGGTCACCGGTCGACGCCTCCCATCACGGGGTCGATGGACGCGACGGCGACGATGACGTCGGCGACCTGGCCGCCCTCGCACATCGCCGCCATGGCCTGCAGATTGGTGAAGGACGGGTCGCGGAAGTGGACCCGGTAGGGGCGGGTGCCGCCGTCCGAGACGACATGGACGCCGAGCTCGCCCTTGGGCGACTCGACCGCGGTGTACACCTGTCCGGCCGGGACGCGGAAGCCCTCGGTCACCAGCTTGAAGTGGTGGATCAGGGCCTCCATGGAGGTGCCCATGATCTTCTTGATGTGGTCGAGCGAGTTGCCGAGCCCGTCCGGACCGAGCGCGAGCTGCGCCGGCCAGGCAATCTTCTTGTCGGCGACCATCACCGGCCCGGGGGCGAGCCGGTCGATGCACTGCTCGATGATCCGCAGCGACTGGCGCATCTCCTCCAGCCGGATGAGGAAGCGGCCGTAGGCGTCGCAGCTGTCGGCGGTGGGGACGTCGAACTCGTAGTCCTCGTAGCCGCAGTACGGGTCCGTCTTGCGCAGGTCGTGCGGGAGTCCGGCGGAGCGCAGGATCGGGCCGGTGGCGCCGAGTGCCATGCAGCCGGTCAGATCGAGATAGCCGACGTCCTGCATGCGGGCCTTGAAGATCGGGTTGCCGGTGGCGAGCTTGTCGTACTCAGGCAGGTTCTTCTTCATGGTCTTCACGAACTCGCGGAGCTGGTCGATCGCGCCGGGCGGCAGGTCCTGGGCGAGTCCGCCGGGCCGGATGAACGCGTGGTTCATCCGCAGGCCGGTGATCAGCTCGAAGAGGTCGAGAACAAGTTCACGATCGCGGAAGCCGTAGATCATGATCGTGGTGGCGCCGAGCTCCATGCCACCGGTGGCGATGCACACCAGGTGCGAGGAGATCCGGTTGAGCTCCATCAGGAGCACGCGCAGGACGGTGGCCCGGTCGGGGATCTGGTCCTCGATGCCGAGCAGCTTCTCGACGCCGAGGCAGTACGCCGCCTCGTTGAAGAACGGCGTCAGGTAGTCCATGCGCGTCACGAAGGTGGTGCCCTGGGTCCAGTTCCGGAATTCGAGGTTCTTCTCGATGCCGGTGTGGAGGTAGCCGATGCCGCAGCGGGCTTCGGTGACGGTCTCGCCGTCGATCTCCAGGATCAGCCGCAGCACCCCGTGCGTGGACGGGTGCTGGGGGCCCATGTTGACGATGATGCGCTCGTCGTCGGACTTGACCGCCGACTCGACGACCTCGTCCCAGTCGCCGCCGGTGACTGTATATACAGTCCCCTCGGTCGTCGCCCGGGCATCCGAAAGGGGCGTCCCGGAGGGACCCGATGAGGGGTGGTGACCGGGTGACGGGTGGGCTTGGGGAGTAGACATCAGGAGTACGACCTCCGCTGGTCCGGAGCCGGGATCTGGGCGCCCTTGTACTCGACGGCGATGCCGCCGAGCGGATAGTCCTTGCGCTGCGGGAAGCCCTGCCAGTCGTCCGGCATCATGATCCGGGTGAGGGCGGGGTGCCCGTCGAAGACGAGCCCGAAGAAGTCGTAGGCCTCCCGCTCGTGCCAGTCGTTGGTCGGGTAGACCTCGACGAGAGACGGGATGTGCGGATCGCTGTCCGGGGCCGACACCTCCAGGCGGATCAGCCGGCCGTGCGTGATCGAGCGCAGGTGGTAGACGGCGTGCAGTTCGCGGCCCTTGTCGCCGAGGAAGTGGACGCCGCTCACCCCGGTGCACAGCTCGAAGCGCAGCGCCGGGTCGTCGCGCAGGGTGCGGGCGACCCGGACGAGGTGCTCGCGGGCGATGTGGAAGGTGAGCTCGCCGCGGTCGACGACGGTCTTCTCGATGGCGTTCCCGGGAAGCAGGTCCTGTTCCTCCAGGGCCCCTTCGAGCTCGTCCGCGACTTCGTCGAACCAGCCGCCGTACGGACGGGACGCGGCGCCCGGCAGGGTCACCGTGCGGACGAGGCCGCCGTATCCGGAGGTGTCGCCGCCGTTGTTGGCACCGAACATGCCCTTGCGGACGCCGATGGCCTCGCCGGTCTCGTCGCGTGGTGCGGGCACGCCGTTGTTGTTCTGCTCGGGGTTCTCGCTCATCGCAGCAGCCCCTTCATCTCGATCAGGGGCAGTGCCTTGAGCGCCGCGTCCTCCGCCTCGCGGGCGGCCTCCTCCGCGTTGACCCCGAGCTTGGAGCTCTGGATCTTCTGGTGGAGCTTGAGAATCGCGTCCATCAGCATCTCGGGCCGCGGCGGGCAGCCCGGCAAATAAATATCAACCGGGACAATATGATCAACACCCTGAACAATGGCGTAATTATTGAACATTCCGCCCGATGATGCGCAAACCCCCATGGAGATCACCCACTTGGGGTTGGGCATCTGGTCGTAGACCTGCCGAAGGACGGGCGCCATCTTCTGGCTGACCCGCCCCGCCACGATCATCAGGTCCGCCTGGCGCGGCGATCCGCGGAAGACCTCCATGCCGAAACGGGCCAGGTCGTAGCGCCCGGCCCCGGTCGTCATCATTTCGATGGCGCAGCAGGCGAGGCCGAAGGTGGCCGGGAAGACGGAGGACTTCCGTACCCAGCCGGCGGCCTGCTCGACAGTGGTCAGCACGAAGCCGCTGGGCAGCTTCTCTTCGAGTCCCATGGTGTGCCCCTCAGCCCCTCAGTCCCATTCCAGGCCGCCGCGACGCCACACATACGCGTAGGCGACGAAGACGGTGAGCACGAAGAGCAGCATCTCCACGAGCCCGAAGATCCCCAGGGCGTCGAAGGTGACCGCCCAGGGATAGAGGAAGACGATCTCGATGTCGAAGACGATGAAGAGCATCGCCGTCAGGTAGTACTTGATGGGGAAGCGGCCGCCTCCGGCCGGAGTGGGGGTGGGTTCGATACCGCACTCGTACGCTTCGAGCTTTGCTCGGTTGTACCGCTTAGGGCCGATAAGCGTGGCCATGACCACGGAGAAGATCGCAAACCCTGCCCCGAGGGCGCCGAGCACGAGGATGGGCGCGTAGGCATTCACGCTCCTCGCTCCTTCCAGTCGTCCTTGACCGTTGGACCGCATCGGGCGATTCGGCTCGCCACCCCACCAAGATCGTGCACATGTGAGGCAGTTCACAAGCCCGACTGCCCCGCATCCTATGCCCGCCGTCCTGTGATCTGCGACACGGGGTACGACAACGAGTTTGTGATCTCCACCACCAGGCGAAGAGCCGCGAAGTCACCTGAGCAGTGATCTTCGTACGCAAAGCGGCCGAGTGATCACGAGACGTGACATCCGATGCTGTCTTCGCTGGTCAAGAAGGTTTTCCTCTAACAATCAGATACCCGGGGAAGCAAATTGGCAATGGACGGCCCGAGCGTGATAAGAGGATCGGCCCGCTCCGGACTCACTCCGGCGAGGGGTCCCGAGGAGCGAAGTGGACGTGTGCACGTATTCACGATCTTCGGGACGAACGGGAGGGGTGGCGGCGCGGGGTCGACGGGCAGCCCGGCCGGCACCCGGCGGCGCTTCGGGCACCGGGCGCACCCGCACCCTCCGCATCGCGGTAACACCTTGATCACGCTGTGACCTGCGTCACTCTGCGCGGACCCCGACAAAAGCGGGCTTGGCCAACGGTGTGAACGGATGGTAAGCGGCGGGCAATTCGGGCGTATTGCCGAAAGTCCGTGATCACAGCGTTGATCAGGCCTGCCCGGTTTGCCCGTTACGGCGTCAATAAGGGTCGCCGGAAAGCGGATTCACAGATTCCGTACGTAACTGTGTCGCAACACACGTTTCTTGATGGGAGCCCCGGAGCCCTGATAGCGCTAGTACCCATGTCCCACACCGCTCACATACCCAGCCACCGGAAGCCCCGCCGAAACGCGCCGAAGACGGCGCTGCGGGCCGGAGTTGCCGGTGGCGTCCTCAGCACCATCGCGGTCGCAGGCGCTGCCGGTCCGGCCCAGGCCGAGCCGGTGACCCAGACCATCGAGATGCCCACCATCACCTCCGGGCTCTCCCCCGCCGTCGCCGCGTCCGCCCAGGCCACGCAGCAGGTCGCCCAGGACCTGCAGACGCAGGCCCAGGAGGACGCCGCAGCCGCCTCCGCTGCCAAGACCGCCAAGAAGGCCAAGGCCGAGGCAGTCCGCAAGGCAGAGGCCAAGAAGAAGGCGGAGGCCGCCGCCAAGGCCAAGGCCGCCGCCAAGGCCAAGGCGGAAGCCGCCGAGCGCGCTTCCCGCACCGCCGCCCGTACGACGCTCAGCGCGGCCTCCGGCTCCACCACCGCGGCCTCGTCCTCGTACGCGTCGAGCGCGACCGGCTCCGCCGCGTCCGTCATCGCCTTCGCGCAGGCCCAGGTCGGCGACGCGTACGTCTCCGGCGGCACCGGCCCCAACTCGTGGGACTGCTCCGGCCTCGTCCAGGCCGCGTTCCGCTCGGTCGGCGTCGACCTGCCGCGCGTCTCGCAGGCCCAGTCCACCGCGGGCACCCAGGTCTCCCTGAGCAACCTCCAGCCGGGCGACATCCTGTACTGGGGCGGCGCGGGCAGCGCGTACCACGTCGGGATCTACGTGGGCGGCGGCGAGTTCGTCGGCGCGCAGAACTCCAGCACCGGTGTGGTGCAGCGTCCGCTGTCCTACGACCCGCCGTCGGGCGCGGTCCGCGTTCTCTGAGTCGCGGAGTTCGCCGAGTTCTCGGATTCACAAGCGCCTTCCCGGCGCGCGGCACAGGGCCGTCACTCCCCCGCTCGGG
>NZ_JBHVFF010000158.1:0-20002 GCF_042801895.1 Streptomyces sp. NPDC057543
AATACAGCACTGTGTTGCCACAAGTGCGCAACGCGATTTGCCAGTTCCGGCGTACTGAGCTTGATGACAATGTCCAGAAGGAAGGGGCGGGATGTGGCCAGAGAGCCGATGACCCACACACCGAACAGGCCGGTGATCCAGCTCTCGCGCGCCAGGAGCGTGCGCGGGTCACCCGTAACGAGCGCGACCGCCAACGACAACGTCATTGCCACGATCACGAAGGTCCCCATCGGGTCCCACCGACGCTGACGCACCCAGGTCACGGCGACAGTGGCGGCCGGGGCCAGTGAGGCGAGCACGAGAGCCAACCACTGATTCACTTGCGCGCCCCGCAAGCCGTAGAAGGCCACGAGTGGGATCACCACGTCTCCGGCCAGCGCGCCAGCCATCTTCGGCCAGGACGTCCCTGCGTGCGAGGGTTTCGACTCGGAGCGAGCTCTTCTGGTCTCGGCGCGGTGCTCGGTCACGTGTCCTCCTTGGCGTCGGTCCGGCGTGTGGCCAGGTCGAAGAGCGCCGCCAGTTCATCGGCGTACGCACCAGGGTCCAAGTCGGGTTCGTGGGCGAAGTACGCGGGTGCGGCATCGATGGCCGCTCGGATGGACACGGCCATCGGCCTGGTGGCGAAGTCGCGGAAGTCTCCGTTGCGTTGCCCCTCGCGCAGCATCTGCTCAATGGCGTCGATGTTCGGTTGGTTCGTCGCAGCCCCGAATACCAGAGCTCCGTCCGCGTCGCGCAAGTTCTGGATGACTTCCATTGCGGCGCCAATCCAACGGGGGTGAGCGGAGGCGAACAGGATGCAGCTGCGGATGTACCGGATGAGTATCTGACGCGGCCCATCCGCGGTGGCCATGTCCTTCACGATCTCCTGGGCTGCGAGGGCGTAGAGATCGCTGACGACGGCTCGCAGCAGTTCGTCCTTGTTCTTGAAGTGGTAGAAGAGCGCACTCTTGGCGATTGAGGCACAGCGGGCCACCTCCGCAGCGGAGGTGCCTGAGAAGCCGAGCCTGTCGAGCGTTTCGATCGCACTGTCAATGAACTGACGGCGCCGTGCTTCCTCGATGAAGGTTCGCCCTTCTGTAGCGTCAGACCGCATGGTCAGATATTAGACCATGCGGTCTGACGCCGCGACGCGGTCGACAGTCTGGACGTCACCTTCAACTGGTCCCGCGTGGCAGCAGCTCCACCCGGCACACCACGCGAGGTCGAGTTCGACCACGATGTCATCGCCATCGTGGAGCGCGTGTCCGACCAGCTCAAGACGAGTGTCTACAGCCGCGAGAACGTGATCTTCGGCTTGGTCACCCACCTGAACCGGCATCCGGACAACGAGACAGGCAGGGTGGGCGTGCAAGCCCTCATCCAGCGACGCAGCCGTACGGTCTGGATGGACCTCCCCGACGCCGGCTATCACGAGGCAGTCCGCTGCCATGACTCCGGCATCCCCGTGCGTGTCCGTGGCGTGCTCAACAGCCCACCTGGAGGTACCGCCATCATGCAGGCCGCCGACTTCGGACCGGACCCGTCCGTGGGGCAGTAACGGCTGTCGCCGGGCGCACCGAACGCGACGGACTTATCGGCCGCCGTGCCCCGCTCTTGGGTGAAGCCCCAGGCCAGAGACCTGGGGCTTCGTCGTTGTCTCGCGGACGCCGCATGTCCCGGGCTCATGTCCCGCGCATATCGCTGCGTCAGCCGGACCGGTGAGCTTGTTGGTCAGCAACACCGCCCAGCGGTCGGCGGTGGGTGAGACCCACATGCCGGTGCCGGTGAAGCCGTAGTGGACCCAGACGTCCTGCTCGTCGGTGCTGCTGGGGGCCGGGTGCCAGAACAGGCCGCGTTCTGGTTGGAGGCCGCTGGTCTGCACAGTGAGGGAGTGCGTGCTCCACTCGGCGCCGAAGCCGGCCTGGGCAGGGGCCGTGGTGTGGTCGAGCATGGAGCGGAGAAAGACGGCCAGGTCGTCGAGGACGATGAAGGCGCCGGCGATGCCGCACACTCCGCCGAGGAGTCGGGCGGAGAAGTCGTGGGCGGTGCCCTTGAGGTGGGTGCCGGTGTCCTGGTCGAGTTCAGTGGGGGCGCATCGGGCGGCGAGGTTGGTGGGCAGCGGGCCGAAGCGGATGGTGTTCATGCCCAGGGGGCGCCAGGTCCTCGTCTCGGCGAGCTGGTCCGGGGGTTGGCCGGAGAGGTGTTCGGCGAGGTAACCGAGGATGAGGGCGGCCCGGTCGGTGTACTACTGCCGAAGGCTCCCCAAGGCCATCCGGAGTTCGTGGAGATCGCGATGCGGAACTCGCGTTCGTCAGCGCTGGTTGCGTATACGGCGAACCGTGCCTTGCCACGTGCGCAGCATGCGGCGACCGCGGGATCGTACCCCTCAACGGGATCCAGCGGTTCGGCACAGTGCCCGCGCCGAACCGCTTCGCGAGCCAGCGCTTCTCTCAGGCCGCCTGGCGCAGCCAGCTCCGGATAGAGCTCGGGCAGCACTTCGCTTGAGCGTTCGGGCATGTGCACACCTTAGGTAGTGATAACGAGGCCAGGCGGGCTGATCGCGCCGAACCGTGAACGGGCGCGGCATCTGAGCTGGGCAAACGTTTGCTGTGGGCCTCGGGCGAGGTGGTTCGCCGCTCCCTTCTCGACTGCTGCGCACCGTCCCTACTGGCACGTAGTGGCACGTGCCGGCCACTGACTGAGGGCCCTCTACCCGGCTATGTCCCCCTCAGGGTGCTCTGGGGTGAGGAGCCGCCGCAGTGCCGTCGGTGTGTGACCGAGGTAGTGGCGCATGGTCCGGGTGAGGTGGGCCTGGTCGGAGAAGCCCAGGTCGGCGGCGAGGGTGGCGAGGCCTTCCTCGCCCGCGTCCAGACGGTCGAGGGCGCGGCCGACACGGACCCGGTTGCGGTAGCGGGTCAGGGAGACTCCCAGCACGTGGGTGAAGGCGCGGCTCAGACGGTAGGGCGAGACGCCGAGGAGCTCCGCGAGCGGCAGCAGTCCCTCGGAGGCGGGGTGGGCCTCGCCGATCGCCTGCCGGGCCGCGGCGACGAGCGGCCCCTCGTCCCGGCCGGGGCGCGTGCCGGTCGGGACGGCTCTGTCGACGGCCTGTCCGACGGTGGCGGAGAGCAGCCCGAGGAGTTCTTCGGTCACAGCGTGGTCCACGTCGCCGGTGCGGGCGGACGCGAGGACGCGGCGGCGGGCCAGGTCGAGGCGGGCGTCCACATACACGCTCTGCCGAGCCGGGCGGGCGTCCTCACCGGCCACGGCCCGCCACAGCGTGGGCGTCAGGCTGATCGAGGTGCACTCGTCGCCCCCGGCGGCCGGGTGCGCGAAACGCTCTTCCTCACCCGGCACACCGAGATAGCCCGTCGTCGGGTCGACCTCGGCCGGGGCGCCGGCCACCTGCCTGCGGAACCGGCCGCGCTGCACGAGCACCACCCGGTAGTCCTCGCGCACCTCCGTCTGCGACCAGTTGGTGTGGTCGTCCCGGCAGCTCACCGCAGTGATACGGAAGTCGGGCCGGGCGGCGAGGACGGTGGCGGTGAGCACTCTTCGACGCTACGCCGGGGGTCTGACATCGGCCCCGCGCAAGGATCTTCAAGACCGGGATGGGGCGTGGCGAGCAAGCTGAGCGGCGTCGCACGTCATCCCGTACCGCTCAAGGAGTCACCGTCATGTCCGTTCTCGCGCAGATCAGCACCGTAGTCATCGATTGTGGAGACCCGGTTCGGCTCGCCGAGTTCTACAGGGAGGTCACCGGCTGGGAGATCACCTACAGCGGCGAGGACTACGCCTCCCTGGCCGGCGGGGAGCAGCCCGGCCTGGCGTTCGTACGCATCGAGGGCTACCAGGCCCCGGGCTGGCCCGACGATGCCAAGCACGCCCACCTCGACTTCACGGTCACCGACCTGGAGGAGGCGGCCGGCCGGATCCTCGCCCTCGGAGCGTTGAGGCCCGAGTTCCAGCCCGGCAAGGACCAGTGGGTCGTCCTCACCGATCCCGAGGGGCATCCGTTCTGCCTCACCACCGGCGCCTGACACGTCCCCCGACAGGAGAAGGGCACATGGCTCACATCAACAAGGAATTCCTGATCGACAGCTCCCCGGAAAACGTCTGGGCGGCCCTGCGCGAGGTCGGAGCCGTGCACCAGCGCCTGGTGCCGGGCTTCGTCACGGACACTCGCATGGAGGCGGACACCAGGATCGTGACCTTCGCGAACGGTGTGGTCGCGCACGAGCTGATCGTCGACATCGACGAGGCGTCCCGCCGGGTGGCCTACGCGGTGGTCGGCGGCTCGATGGCGCCGAAGCACCATCACGCCTCGATGCAGGTCCTCGCCGACACCGAAGGGCGCAGCCGTTTCGTCTGGACGATCGACGTGACGCCGGATGAACTCGCCGTCCCCATCGGTGAGATGGCTGAGCAAGGCTCGCGCATCATGCGGGAGACGCTGAAGGCCACCCCGGGCCCGGCGGGCAGGTAGGAACCTCGGGACAGGTGGTGCAGAGGCGGTGCAAGGCGCTTAGACAGGTCTAGACAACAAACAAGGCCCAGGTTGCTGACCTGGGCCTTCGTCATGGAGCGGGTGACGAGAATCGAACTCGCGCTCTGAGCTTGGGAATCACCCGGCCCTTGACCTTACATATGGGATCTGACCTGCTGAAATGCGTCCCGATGGTCAGCCCTGACTGCTACGTCGGTTCCTTTGGTGACCGCTGTTTACCGCTCCTACTGGCACGTTGTGGCACGGCCTCTTGCGTGGTGACAGGGGGAGGTGTTGGCAGGGGGTGCGCGTTGCCCAGCGCGCTGGCGTGGTTCGCCGGGATGCCCGGTGGCGTGGGCATCAGCTTTGCCTGTGCTGCTCACGTATCTGTTCGGAGGGCCTCCACGGGCCGTTGGCCCGCAGATCGGTGGGCAGGGCAAGTCGCTCGGGCGGGACGCGGCAGATCCCGTCTGCCCTGGGGTTGCCCACGCCGGACCCCCAGGTTACAGTTATTTCAGATGATGCGTAGGCGGGGTCAGTGATTGGAGGCGACCATGGCTCGTTCCAGCGTTCTTGCCCGTGCCGAGAAGGTGGAGCCGAATCCCTCACACCAGGGTGCGCTCGCGGCGGCTGCTCGGATGGCGCCGGAGGCGGTCGAGGTGTTGGTGCGTACCCGGGATGGCAGCGAGCTCGTGCTGCCTGGGGAGCTGGTCCGCCTGCTTCTGACCTCGGCCGGTGAGCTTGCCCGTGGGCATGCGGTGACGGTCCTGGCGTCCGAGACGCAGCTGTCGCCCGCTGAGACTGCTGAGCTTCTGGGTCTGTCTCGGCCGTTCGTCGCACGCTTGCTTGATGCCGGCGACATCCCCTCGACGAACCTGCCGGGCAGTAGCCACCGGGTGGTCCGCCTTGCGGACGTGCTGGTGTACCAGCGGCAGCGTGAACGACGCCGAGAGGGCCGGCGCCAGATCGCAGATGTCTTGGAGGGTGTCGATCCGGCCTCTTGATCCAGGCGTCACGGGTAGCCGTCGAAGTGAAGAAAGAGGGGGAGCGTGGCAGCGCGGGTCTTTGTGGACACCAACGTCCTGTTTCCGTTCTCGGTCATGGACGTGATGCTGGCCCTCACCGAGGATGCTATCCACGAGATCGTGTGGTCCGAACGGCTGCTCGCGGAGTGGGAGCGGGTCATCGTCCGGGAGGGAAAGCGTTCGGCGAAGTCGGCTGCCGCAGTTGCCCAAGCCGTCCGGCGTTTCTTCCCCGACTGCGAGATCGACAGCGCGGTATACGGGCACCTCGTGGATGAAATGCCGGGTGATGACCCCGACGACCGGCATCACTCGGCGGCAGCGGTGGCGGCCGGTGCCGACGCCCTGATCACGTGGAACGTTGCCGACTTCCCTGCCGGTGATTTGGCCGAGCGCGGAGTGCGAGTGATCGACCCGGATTCCTACCTGTGTGGGCTGTACAAGGAGTTGCCGCACGAGGTCGCGGAGACGGTAGTCAGACTCGTCGGAGAGAAGCGCAACCCGCCAGTCACCCTCGCTGATGCCGTCGCCCGTCTCGCGAAGGCCGGCCTACCCGTCTTCGCTGACCTGCTGACAGGACACCTCGGGCACCGAATGAGGTGACGCGAGGGCTGGTGGTGCGAAGGTGGTGCCGAACCCCTGATGCGGACCAGACGGAAAAGAAGCCCCTGGCCGTTGGCCTGGGGCTTCTTCATGGAGCGGGTGACGAGAATCGAACTCGCGCTCTGAGCTTGGGAATCACTGGCGCTCAGCCCCCATAAACCGCTCTGAACTGTAGGAATGCCCTTGAGGGGGCGCCATCCGGGGGCGCCTCAGTACCGCTATTTGACCGGTGCTGACCGCTCTGAAGGGCACGGATGGGGCATGAGTACCGAAGGTGGCTGTTGGCCCGGGGCATTCTTCCGGCGCGGGACGGGAATCGACGCCGCGCTCTCGAAGGTTTCCACGGTACTCAGATACCTTCCACCGCATCTGGTACCTGAGCAACGATTGCTTGGGCGGGGGAACGCGATGTCGGCAGGCTTGCTCCATGGCCGCCTTCGGAGTCCCAGACCGAAACCAGGGACAGCTCCATCTCCTCCGCGATCCGGCGTTGCTCCGCTTCCTCCATCAGGGCGCTCGCGGTGAGGGTGCCCAGCGGATAGGCGGCCTCCGTCATGAGCCGGGCGGCTGTGGCGGGGATGGTCTCCGGTGGAATCACCAGCAGGTCCCAACGGCCGGTGTTGTAGGAGAGCAGCAGCAGCTTGTGGGGATCTTGCTCCGCCTTGAACCAGCCGACACCCACCACATGCCCGTCGACGGGCACCTTCCGTGGGATGACCGGCCAGAACGTGGGGTTTACCGTGACGTGGGTGATCCGCCCCCACAGCGGGTCGAGGACGGCCGTCAGTGCGGGAAGTTCTGCCGTGAGGTCACGGGAGCGGGGCCACCACGCACCGTCGAGCAGAGCCGGAGTGGTACCGGCCGGCGCCAGCATGAGTCTGACGGGCAGCGAAGAGGTCCGGCCTTCGACCGCATACGTATACCGAATAGTCGTGGTCATGGCGCGGACCCTGCCCCGGGCCGATCGCAACCCGGTGTCGTGAATCGCCGAAAACGACACGAGCACGGAGACTGGTGTACGAAGTGCTCTCGGTAGTTTCAGCTTACTCGCGGTAAGACCCGCCGGACCGATACGGAGCCTCCCGTGCGGGAAACTGGACGGTCTCGTACGGCACTGGCTGCCAGCAGGGGGACTGTCAGCCGCAGGGCCGCGTGGGTCGTGTGGTCAGCTGAGGAAAGACAGCCGGACTTGGCGTTCGGGGCTGTCCCGGTCGGTGTTCACCAGTACGACGGACTGCGAGGTCCCCAGCTCCAGCTCACCGTCGACTACGGGCAATGTGGCGTGTGGTGGGACCAGAGCCGGGAGCATGTGGGCCCTGCCGTGGCCAGGACTGCCGTGGCGGTCTTGCCAGCGGTCGTCCGCGGGAAGAATGTCGCGGAGGGCCGCCAACAGGTCATCGTCACTGCCCGCGCCGGTCTCGATGACGGCCAGGCCGGACGTCGCGTGGAGGGTGAAGATGTTCAGCAGTCCGTTTCGCCCGTGAGCGACCTCTCGGAGGAACGCGGAGCATGCGTTCGTGAGGTCGTGCAGGGTCTCCGTGGAGCCGGTTGTGATGTTGATCGTGCGGGTGGTGAAGGTGCCAGCCATGGTTCACCGATACCCATTGCGGAGCCCGAGCACTGACGGCCGGATGGGTTGTTCCTCCGGGACTCCGCCGGTAAGGGCACGCGCTCCCGTACCTGGACAGGTCCTCATGCCGTCTCATCCGAGTCCCGCAAGCGAGACCTGGACCGCGACTTCCTCGCCTGCCCGGCCCCAGACGCATCCCTTTGCGTCCAGTGCCCAGCCCCCGGCCAACGGCACCTGGAGTACCTGGCACCGCGTAGTCCGGGCAGCTCGGACGTCGCCCGGGCTCCGCGTCAACCGTGCTCTTCCTCTTCAGACTCCATACGTCGAATGCCTTGGTGCGTCAGCGTGATCATGAGCGGCGTATTGCCCGCGGCCCAGTCGACCGTGATCAGGCCCTCGCCGACCAGATAGGTGCAGGCGGCCGCCAGATCCTCTTGGGGGATCGCGAGTTCCTGGAGCAGCTTCGCCCCGGTGATCCCCAGCAGGCGGTTGCCTTCAGTGGCCTCGTACAGAGCCCGCATGATCTTCTCGCGGTACGCCTTCCGGTCGGCTAGCGATGCCATGACTGCCACCTCTGGGGGAAAAGGCGCCGTGCTTATCGCGGCGGAGGGGTGCCGGGATGCCCGGCGAGGAGCCGACTCTCTCGCAGCTGCTTGAGGAGGAGGGGCCGGTGTACGTCCCCGCATTCATTATCCGTCGAGGGGGGTCCTGGCTTTATGCGCGAGAGCGGGCTCTGGCTCAACTTCTGCTTGTAGTAGGCACGCTGAGTCACGAATGTCTGTCTGGGATGAGTCCACAGCGCAGACAAGCAAAAGTGGCGTCCGGAGGTTCAACAGTTCCGGCGGTGACGGCTGCCTTCGCCCTCCGGGCCGAGGGCGCCTTGGCGAACGGCGGATGGGCCGCAGGGGCTTCGGCTCCGTCGGCTCCGTAGCGGCGATGGCTGTCGGCTCAATCGAGGGTGGCGAGATGATCGGCGTCGCCGCCGCGCCACTCGATGAGGAAGATGGTCGCGTCGTCGCTGGTGATGTCGCCTCGTTCCTGTTTCAGAGCGTGGGAGAGCGCGCGCACCACCGGCCGCACCGCGGTGTGGTCACGGAGGATCCGGTTGGTGCACTCGATGAGTTGCGCCTCACCGAACTGTTCCCCGCCGGCTTGGTGCTCCTCGATCAGGCCGTCGGTGAAGCACAGCAACCGGTCCCCGGGTTGCAGCATCCGCTCGCTGACTTCCGGCTGGTCACCGCCGAAGCCGACCGGCAATGTGGTTGGGCTCTCCAGCCTGTCCACCACGGCGCGGTCACGGATCAGCAGCGGTGCCGGGTGGCCGGCGTTGACCCATTGCAGCCGGCCTGTGGCGATGTTCAGACACATCATCTGTGCGGTGACAAAGTGGTCGGGGCCGAACTGCTCATTGATGGCCTTGTCCATGAACGCGTACACGTGGGACAGATTGGTGTTGGCCCTTCGCGTGTGGCGATAGGCGCCGATGGCTACCGTCGCCATGGTCGCCGCGTCCAGGCCGTGGCCCATCGCGTCGATCATGGCCACATGAAGGATGTCGCCGTTGAGGGCGTAGTCGAAACTGTCGCCGGCCACGTCGTACGCGGGCTCCAGGATTCCGGCCACCTCAACCTGCGGAACAGTCATCGACAGCGGGGGTAGCAACGACCACTGGATCTCCCCGGCCACGCTCATCGGGGCGCTGCGTCGGGCCTGGAAGAACAGGTCGGTGTAGGCGTCCTTGGTGACGATCATGTCGGCGACCAAACCGGCGAGTCTGCGCAGCAACCGTCGGTCATCGTCATCGACGCTGTCCAGGGTGACGGCCATCGCCCCGACCTGGTCACTGCCGTCCAGCAGTGGCAGATACATCCGCACGGTGCCGTCCTGCGGTAAGAGGATCGAGAGGTCCCGGCCACCGACCCTGGCCACCTCTTCCGCAACGAGCGGGGCGATCAACTGCGGCGGCATCTCGTGAGTCCGGTCCAGCAGCACACCCAGCAACCGCTCACCAAACCCCTCCGACCGGTCCACCCCGAACTTGCTCGGCTTTCGCCTGCCTTCGGACATCGGTGCTTGCATCCCTTCGTGTCGCGGCATGGGAATTCAGTGGGCGGTCGGTTGTGTGGAGCCGGTACGAAGCGGTGCCACCCTGGATGGGGAGCAGCTTCTCCGTCCCTCTAGGCGCCGACGCCTTCAGCACCCCAGCCACATATTCCGGCTCACGGTGCCCCCGACCCGACGCACACCCCGACATACTCGGATTCAGCGGGCAGTCAACGGCGATCCGCTCGAAAGAACGTTCACACGCCCCATACGCACAGGGCTCCTCGCACGACAGTGATCAACCCGTACAGCCTGACACCGCCAACCGGCCCAACGAGCCGATTACGCCAGAGGCGGCATGTCCCACCCGGTCAGAACAGTTGGCATACATAGTCCCCTGCTCAAACGGGGCCTCCTCCCGCGACCTGACTGCGGTCGGCCGGTACAGGGGTTCGCGGTGTCGGCGCCGAATAGCTGCGGTGCCGACGACGGCGCCCCGGCCCGAAGGGCGCCGGTGTCCGCGGTGTGGCCGATGAGCATGATGACCTCCGACCAGGGGAGTCATGAGCATGCATCTGGCATGGGCAGGGGTCGGTGTCCCCAGATACGGCCTCCGGCAAGTCTCCGCCCAGACGTTGCAGGTGTCTCGTGCAGGCCCCCCGCCGTCGCTGACTGCGCGGGGCACCCGCAGTTTCTCAGCCTCCCAGGGCGTGGTTGATCACGCTGCCGTTGCTGCAGTTGTTGGTGTGGTCACCGACCCAATCACCGTTACCAGGCACGGCGGCGACTTCCTGCAGGCACGCCACGGACTCGGTGAAGTTCCAGTTGTTGGCGGCGTTGACGCCGCTGCCGAAGTTGCTGTCGTTGTCGGCGTGCGCCGGGGCCGCCATGCCGACGATCGCGAGCGGCGGGGCAGCGAACATGATGATCTTCTTCATGTCCCGGAGCAACGAGCGCCACCACCACAGGATGCGCCGCTTCTCGCGGACTCACTCGCCGAGCGGTCGATTGTGGGCCGCGCCCAGCGGGGCCCATTCGACGGCGGTTTTGTAGGAGCGAATTCGCGCGACGTGACTGGCGTGTGTCGCAGGTCACGTGAAATGGGTCTCGTGATTTGAGAAGGTCCGGCGGGCAGGTGGTGCAAGTGGTGCGTCGCGCCCCCTCCGAGCAGGGAATTCCGGCGAGTTGGGGCACGCGGAGGGCACGCCCCGACCAGGCCACCCGTCGCCACTGACGCCATCCGGCAATGGGCACGCGCCAACGGTTACGAAGTGGCCGACCGCGGCCGCATCAGCGCCGAGATCCGCGAAGCATGGGAGCCGGCCAACTTCGCCCGATACCGCCGTCGCCCCCGCCCGAAGCCGTTGTCGCGCTGTCCCAGGCAACTACAGCACCGGCGGTCCGGAACCCGTAGGGCAATCGAGCTTTACCGCACAAGGGGGCATTCCATGTCGATGGGGTCTCGGCCCTCGGAGCCGTCTTTTGCGTGGTTTCAGCTCCGTTCCTCTTCTTCGGCTTCCATGAGCCGGATTCCCTGGTGCGTCAGTGTGACCATCACGGGTGTGTTTCCTTGTGCCCAGTCGACGGTGACGAGCCCTTCGCCCACCAGATATGCGCAGGCTGCTGCCAGGTCCTGCTCAGGGATTTGAAGATCGTCGCGCAGCTTTGCCCCGGTGACACCAAGGAAGCGATTGCCTTCCGTGGTCTCGTACAGGGCCTTCATGATCGCGTCGCGGTAGTGCTTCCGCTCTTGCAGTGTTGCCATGATCGCCGCCCACTCGTGCCGGGCACCGAATCGGAGCCTGTGGGGCAGGCGCGGTAGGTACGCCTGCCCCGCTGTCCGTTGCGGGCCCTCGCTTCAGATTTCGTCCGTCTGTGTGCGGGCGTCCTGGGAGGATTGACTGGTTACCAGCCAGGGTCGTGCCGGCTGTGGCGTGTGAGTGGTGTCGACGGTGAGGTGGAGGCGGGTTCCGCCCGCGTCGTCGACGGGGTAGCTGCGCTGTTCGGTGGCGCCGAAGCAATGACGGAGAGCTTCTGCGACCTGACGGGCGACTTCGGGGGACTCGGCGACGATGCGCACGTCGGCGTTGCCGGCCGAGGGGAGTTCTGGTGACTTCACGGTGACCTCGCTCATCAGGGACGACAGGGATGACGTGTCGGTGGGTGTGATGCCGTCGCGCCACACCCACCGCCCCCGGTCAGAGAGAAGACCGGTGTCCTCCATGGCCTCCCAGCCTGGTGCTCGCGGTGGGTGGCTACGGGCGGTTCAGAGGGCTCGGTCTGCTGCGTGATGAGCTGATGGATCAGGAACCTTTCCGCGATGACCAAGTTGGTGATCACGGCCACGGTGGTGATCGTCTCCACGCCCCTCACTTCCCTCGGGCTGAGGTCAGGAGCCCGGTTGGGTTCCCTGCCGCCGAGGCGGTTCCGCCTTCGGTCTCCCACCCTTCTTCCTGCCACAGCGCCTCCCGCGCGTCACGGGTGGCGTCCTCGCTCGCCATGAGAGCGCTGGCGGTCTGGAGGCCGCCGGGAGTGGCTGCGGCGGACATCAGCCGGGCTGCAGCGGTAGCGTCGGTCTCCGGCGGGATCACCAGCAGGTCCCAGCGTCCCGCGGTGTAGGAGAGGAGGATCAGCTTGTTCGGGTCCTGCTCTTCGGCGAACCAGCCCACGTGCACCGTGTGCCCGGTCACCGGCACCCTTCGCGGCACCACGGGCCAGCAGGTCGGGTTCACCGTGACATGAGTGATCCGGTCCCAGCGCGCGTCCAGCGCGTCCGTCAGAGCGGGGAGTTCGCGGGAAAGATCGCGGGAGCGAGGCCACCAGGCGCCGTCCAGGAGACCCGGAGGCGATCCTGCCGGAGTGAAGGAAAGGCGGGCCTGTGACGAAGGTACGCGCTCGCTGATGATCGTGCGGTCGACGGTCGCGGTCATGACGCGGACCTGTCCCCGGGGCTCGTCTTCGACGTCCCGGTGTTGTTGCTCGCCGAGAACGACACTGGCGTGAGAGCCGGTGTGCGAAGTACTCCCGGTCTCTTCACTTTACTCCGGCCGGCGGTCCGTAAAGGCGCGCGTGACCAGGAACCTTCCTGGCGAACGCGGGTCCGGCTCGGCCGCCGCGCGGCGCGCCCGCCCCCCTCCCCGGCACGCGGAGTACGGTGAAGTGACGAGGTGATCTCGCCGGGCGGACGCACCGCCCCGGAAGGCGGGCGAACACACATGGCCGACCCCGACACTCCTTGGGCCCCGCAACTTCTGCCGGACGCGGCCCACCAGGCCGTCAGACCCGGGACGGCCCTCTTGAGGCTGGTGACCACTCACACCCGCGAGCAAGTTCTCGACGGCGCGTGGTGGCCGCGTTCTCACGACATCGGCGCTGAGCTCCCCGGTCTGATTGCCGCGCTGACCGAGCACCTCGGCCCCGTCCTGCGCGTCGGCCTCGACGCCGGTGCCTGGGAAGAACTGCCGACCCGTCTGGTCATCGACGACCGGGTCGTCCACATCGACTCCTTCCCGGTCGGCGACGACACCATCCTCATCACCCGAGGCGACCAGGATCACTTCACGCTGCTGGTGGTCCCACCGCACGCGACACCTGAAGCAGCTCGCGCCGCGATGGGCAGGGCCGTCCAGGCCGGCAACGTCACGCAGGCCGAGCAGATCCTCATCGATACCGGCACCCGTCGCGCACACCCGGTTCCCACGGAGGAACCGCAGACGGGCCGCGAACGCGGTGAGCGGTGAGGAAGCCGTCGAGGCTTCGACGCTCCTTCGGTGAGAGGGATGCAGGTTGCCGCGAAGCTGCAGCTTGGACAGGCACCCATAGGAGACACTGTGTTATGTGACGCATGCGCAGAGTGATGGTGGTGGTGAGGGTCGATGTGGCGCGCTGAGCACGTCGGCCGTCCTGCCGGGGCTCGACGAGGAGCAGCTGCGGCTGCTGCGTCGGGTGGGGCGTGAGTGGGGGCGGGTGTCGGCTCCCGAGGCGTGGCACCGGGCACTGCCCGTGGATTCCGATCTGGGCAGATTTCCGTCCCCTGCGGAGATCCAGCCTGTCGGTTGGGGTCGTCTGGTCAGCGTCTCGCCTCTCGGCGGACAACCGCTCGCCCCCGACGAGGCCGCGGGAGAGCCGCCCCCTGGCCGACTGGGCCGCATGGGTTACCACGTGCGGCGCGTCGCTCTCGGCGCCGCTCTGAAAAGCACGGCGATCGCGCAGGAGCGGATGCGCAAGCTGGTGGCGTTGCCCGTCCTGTCCGCCGACGCCCTTTCCTCGGTTGCCTACGGGCCCGAGGCCATGCTCGCCGTCCTCGTGCTCGGTGGTGCCGCGGGACTGGCCTATTCCGTGCCGATCGCCGCAACGATCGCCTTCCTGATGCTGGCGGTGGGGGTGTCGTACCGTCAGACGATCCGCGCGTATCCGCGCGGCGGTGGCTCGTACATCGTCGCCAGCGACAATCTGGGCCGCGTTCCTGGGCTGATCGCCGCCGCCGGCCTGATGACCGATTACATCCTCACGGTCGCCGTGTCGATCGCCTCCGGGGTCGCGGCGATCGCCTCGGCGGTTCCCTCACTCGCCACCGATGCCGTCCCGATCGGCGTCGGCGTGATCGCCCTGCTGCTCGCCGGGAACCTGCGGGGCATCCGGCAGGCCGGCGCACTGTTTGCCGCGCCGACCTACGCCTTCATCATCGCGGTGTTCGCGCTCGTCGCCGTGGGCCTCGTCGACGCCGCAGGTCGTGGTTTCCACCCCACTGCGGCTCCGGACCTGAACGCCACGGAGAGCGTCGGCGTACTGCTGGTGATGCGCGCCTTCGCCTCCGGGTCCACGGCGATGACCGGTATCGAGGCGATCTCCAACGCGGTGCCGGCATTCAAGCCCGTGGAGTGGCGCAACGCCCGCACCACGCTGACTTGGATGGTCGGTCTGCTCATCGTGCTGTTCGCCGGTACGGTCGCCATGGTCCTACTCGACGGTGTCGTGCCCAGCACCCAGGAGACGGTCCTCTCCCAGCTCGCCCACCGCAGCTTCGGCTCCGGACCGCTGTACATCCTCACGCAGGCCGCCACGGCCGCGGTCCTGCTGCTCGCGGCGAACACCGCTTACAACGACTTCCCCCGCGTGCTGTTCCTGCTCGCCCGTGACCGACACGCCCCACAGATCTTTCTGCGCCTGGGCGACCGCCTCGCCTTCAGCAACGGGATCATTCTGCTGTCGATCGCGGCGGCGCTGGTCTACGTGGCCTTCAGCGGCATGACGGCATCCCTGATCCCGCTGTACGCCGTCGGTGTCTTCCTGGCCTTCACACTGTCCCAGGCCGGAATGGTGGTCCACTGGTGGCGCCTGCGTGACCGCCACTGGCGCAAGAGCCTGTTCTTCAATGCCACTGGTGCCCTGCTGTCGGCCGTCGTCTTCCTCACCGCCGGCATCACCAAGTTCACCGAGGGCGCATGGGTCGCCGTGCTCGCCGTCGGACTGTTTCTCGTGGTGACGATGCGCATCCGGCGCCACTACGAGACCGTCGGCAAGGCGCTTCGTCTGCACCCGCACGCCATTGAGTTGCCCACCCCCACCATCCCCGCACACCCCAGCCGCGGCGCGGCACAGTCCCCGGCGACAACTTCGCAGCTGCCCGAGGCTCTCCCCGACGCGCGGACGGAAGAAGAGGACGAGGAGACACCCGAGGAGATCCGCCACCTATCGGTCGTCCCCATCGCGACCATGGACTTGGCCGGCATGCGCGCACTGGCCTATGCCGCGTCGCTCCACCAGCCCGTACTCGCGCTTCACGTCAGCCCCGAAGAGGACGAGGCCGAACGCTTCCGCGAGTACTGGACCCTGTGGGGCGACCACCTCCCGCTGGAAGTCGTGGTCTCCCCCTATCGCGCGATCGTCGCACCACTGGTCCACTACATCGAAGCCCTGCACGCAAAGCGCCCGGACCTCACCTTGACGGTCATCCTGCCGGAGATCGTCACGATGCGCTGGCGGTACCGCCTGCTGCACAGCAGGATCGCCCCACGGCTGCGACACGCACTACGCCCGCTGCCGAAGATCGTCATCACCACCGTCCCTTTCCACGTGTAGCCATCTCCCCGTGGCCACGCTTGTAGCTTCGCGGCATGCCGATTACCACATCGCCCACCTCGGCCTGAATTCCCGACTGCGGCCGACACCGGCGCCAAGCTCAAGGACCTCATGGTCCGAGCCCGCCAGTCCTCGGAGCGCGCGCAGCTGATCCACCAGCATTCCACCAAGGAACACCTGCGCAGGCTCGCCGCCGACATCGATCGCGATGTGCGGCGCCAGCAGTCGTCCACGGCATCGGACAGCGGTGGCGCGACGGTTCACCCCCTGGTGCCGAGCCCGCCCGGACCATCCGCCCACCGGGTCGGGCGGCGTTGATCGTGACCTAAAGGGGGCCGGTCCGGGGGTCCGGGGCGGCTGGGCGGGGTGGAAAGCCCGGCTACTTCGGTGGGTTGAGCTTGCGGAAGTACGTCCAGCTGGTCTCGTTCGGCTCGCTCCACTCCTCAGGGGCCCGGGCGAACTCCGGGTGGTGGTCGGCGATGTAGGCACGGGTGCGCTCGGGGACCTCGGCGTACGAGCCGAGCTTGCGGCCCCGGCAGTGGAAGGTGAGGCCGCCGGGCCGCTGGCCGCAGGCCATCCACGGGAGCCACGGGGACATCCGAGTCCACGACATGGTGGCCGGGACGCTGGGCGCCGGGCCGGCCAGGTCGGCGCGGTCGGCGAAGAACTGGAAGAGCTCCAGGGCCTTGTACGTGTCGTCGGCCGAGTGGACGGGGTACTGGGCCACCGGCAGTGGCGAGGGGTAGGCGAGCGGGATCTCCAGGCTGAAGCAGACCTGTCCGCCGAGCTCGGTCGTCGGGATCGGGAAGGGGCGCCACTTCTGGTTCGCCGGGTCGTTCCAGACGTGCACCACCGGCAGGTCCTGCCAGGTCTCCAGGATCTCGCGGGTGACGGGGTCCAGGTAGAAGGCGGCCTCGCGGGTGAGCAGTTGGTAGGCGTCCGGGCCGGCTTCGGCGTCCTGGACCAGGCGGGCGACGTTGAGTCCTTCGAAGCCGAAGACGCGCTGGTAGGGCTCGTCGGGGGCCCAGGTGTACACGTCTCCGGACCACCAGTACTTGACCTCCTCGCCGTCGAGGGAGGCACGGGTGCGGGCGAAGGAGCGGAGCAGCCCTGCAGGTGTCGTCATGTGGACTACTCTGCGCGGCCGCCGCCTCGGCTGGGCAGGAAACATCCAGGCCGGGGCGGAAGCGGCCGGAAGAAGCCGCTCCCTGGCCGACGGGCCCGGCAAGATCCGAAAGAGACGACCTAATCGCGTAGTGACGCAGGCCACTTGAATTCGGTCTCGCGATGCGGGACGACGAAGTGAGACCCCCAGTCCCAGGACATCGCACCCGCCATCGAAGGTCGGAGGTGCTCTTATGGCACGTGAATGTGGTCTAGACAACAAGAAAGGCCCTGGTCTCTGACCAGAGCCTTCGTCGTGGAGCGGGTGACGAGAATCGAACTCGCGCTCTGAGCTTGGGAAGCTCATGTTCTACCATTAAACTACACCCGCGAAGCGCACCGTTGATCCGTCGCGCACCGTTGCACACTCTACCCCATGCCAGGTCCCCGGCGTTTGAGCCGTGGGGCCTTTTTGTTGTGCGGGAGGGTGGATGCGCGTGCCGGGGGAGGGAGTTGGGGGCGTAGCGTGGGGGGTCGGAGTGCCGCCTGGAGTGGCGTCCTGTTCATCCCCTAATGTGGCGTTCTCGTCCACGGTTTGTTGGGGAAGGGACTTGATGGACTCCATGGAGCGCACCGTCGTCCGCTGTGCCGAAGGGCACGTTTTCGCTACCGCTTCGTTCCCGATGCAGCAGCTCGGGCCCGGGCGGATCGGTCCCGGGCGGCTCATTCGCTGTCCTCGTTGTGCGCGGCTTCGGCATGCCGTGCCTGTGGTGTTCGAGCAGCGGTAGGGGCGGTGTCAGGCGCGCGGGGCGGTCCCGGATTGGGGCGGGCCCGCGCGTTCTGCGTATCCTCGGGGCGTGCTTCTCTCAGATAAGGACATCCGGGCCGAGATCGACGCCGGACGTGTACGCATTGATCCGTTCGATGCGTCGATGGTGCAGCCGTCGAGCATCGATGTGCGGCTCGACCGCTACTTCCGGGTGTTCGAGAACCACCGCTATCCACATATTGATCCGGCCGTCGAACAGGCCGATCTGACGCGCATGGTCGAGCCGGACGGGGACGAGGCGTTCATCCTGCACCCCGGTGAGTTCGTGCTCGCTTCGACGTACGAGGTCATCTCGCTGCCCGACGATCTCGCGTCGCGGCTGGAGGGCAAGAGTTCGCTGGGGCGGCTCGGCCTTGTGACGCATTCGACAGCCGGCTTCATCGACCCCGGTTTCTCCGGGCACGTCACCCTGGAGCTGTCGAATCTCGCGACTCTGCCGATAAAGCTGTGGCCGGGGATGAAGATCGGGCAGCTGTGCATGTTCCGGCTCAGTTCGCCCTCGGAGTTCCCGTACGGCTCCGAGCGGTACGGATCGCGGTACCAGGGCCAGCGCGGGCCGACCGCGTCGCGGTCGTTCATGAATTTCCACCGGACCCAGGTGTGATGCCGGATGAGCGGTGAGCTGCGGGAGAACCTGACCTACGAGGGTTTCGGTCATGCCGTGCGTGAGCTGGCGCAGACCGTGGCCGACGACGGGTACGAGCCCGATGTCGTGCTGAGCATCGCGCGGGGCGGGGTGTTCGTCGCGGGTGGGCTCGCTTACGCCTTGGACTGCAAGAATATTCATCTGGTGAACGTGGAGTTCTATACCGGGGTGGGTACCACCCTGGAAATGCCGGTGATGCTGGCGCCCGTTCCGAATGTCATCGATTTCTCGGACAAGAAGGTTCTGATCGCCGACGACGTCGCCGACACCGGGAAGACGCTGAAGCTGGTGCGCGATTTCTGTATCGATCATGTCGCCGAGGTGCGCAGCGCGGTCATATACGAGAAGTCGCATTCGCTGGTGAAGTGCGAATACGTGTGGAAGAAGACCGATCGCTGGATCAACTTCCCGTGGAGCGTGGACAAGCCCGTCGTACGGCGCAGCGGGCAGGTTCTCGACGCGTGACGTGTGGGCTGTGACACGTGGCGTGTGAGCGTGCTCCCGGCTTCTGGAGATACGCAGGAACCCCTGGTCCCAGGACAAGGGGTTCCTGCGTATCTGTGCGGGCGGGGGTGTCAGATCGTGCCCAGCTTGATGATCGACAGCAGCGCGATCAGCTGGATGGCGGACGCGCCCAGGGCCTTCGGCCACGCCAGGTCGTGCGACTTGCTCACCATCGAGGTGAAGAGCGCGGCCGAGGCGAGCCAGGTGATCCAGCCGAGGACCTGGACCAGGGAGTTCTCGCCGCCGAGGAAGAGCGCGAATATCAGGCGCGGGGCGTCCGTGATCGACATGATCAGCATGGAGAGGCCCACGGTCGGCTGCCAGGAGCCGTCGCCCCCGAGCTGGCGGGCGAGGGTGTGGGTGACCGCGCCCAGGACCAGGCCGCCGATGACGAAGCAGATGCCGGTGACGACGACGTAGGGGACCGCCGCGGAGATCGTCGCGTGGATCGCGTCGTCCCGGGCCTGGTCGAAGCCGAAGAGGGCGAGCAGGCCGTACAGGAACGTGACGATGAGCGCCGGGCCCCAGACCGGGTAGTCACGCATCTGCCAGAACGTCGGTCCCGGGCGCAGCACGATGCCGGTGAGCAGGTCCTTCCACGGCAGCCGTGGGCCGACGGGCTGGGCGGGCGCCTGGCCGGCGCGGTAGGTGTTGCCGTCGCCGTACGGGTCCTCACCAATGCTGAACGCCTGGGTGTGACCGGGGGAGTTGGCGTACGGGTCGCCCTGCTGGGGTGATCCGTGGGGGTGGTGGGGCTGCTGGTACGGGTCGCCGAAGTACTCCGGTTCGCCGTGGCCGCCACCGCCGTTGTAGCCGCTGCCGTAGCCGCCGTTGTTGTACGGGGGCGGGGCGCCGTTGCCTTCCGTCGGCGGCCATGGCTGCTGAGCGTACGGCGGTGGTGCCTGTGTGCCGTACGGCTGCTGCCGTGGTCGCTGCTGCGCTTGCTGCGGGGTGCGGTTGTCCCGGCCGCGTCCGATCCTGAATCCAGCCACGTCATCGAACGTACCTGGTCCGCGCGGGTGCGGTGAGAGGGCCTGGGAAACCCGCCCGCCATTGCGGCCGAGCTGTGACATCCCCTAGGGGATGCCCAGGAGGAAAAGCAGAAGCGGCCGGTCCTGCCCCCGAGGCAGGTCCGGCC
>NZ_JBHVFF010000159.1:0-19800 GCF_042801895.1 Streptomyces sp. NPDC057543
GGCCCCGCTCGAACCTGGCCCCCGGCCGGAGGAGCCGTACGAGTGGACCCCCTAGCTAGATGATCAATTCCAAGGGATGCCTGCGGAGGGTGTGGGGTGGGCGGCGGCCGAAGCCTCCGCGAGACGGTCAGGCGGCGGGCTGCCGGCCCTGGTTGTCGAGGTGGCAGCGGGCGGTCAGGCGTCAGGGTCGATTTCGGGGTGCGTGAACCGCACGGGCCTGCCCAGCGACCGGGCGTAGGCGATTTCGGCTCGGGTGCTGTCTCCGATGTAGTCGCCGACTACGAGCACCTCATCAGCGAGCCGGATCTTCGCCCGGTGCAGATCGTCGAGTCGAACCTTCAGCGCCTCGGCCTCGACAGGATCGGACCAGAGTTCGTGCGGCGACTTCATGTCACAGCCCGGTTTGACGACAATCTTTCCGGCTTTGGTCTCCCGCAGATCGGCCTCGTTCATCTCGGTCATGAAGCGGGTGGAGCCGCAGATCACGACGATACGCGGGAGGCTCAACAGCTTCTTCGCGTCGGCGAGCTTCTCCTCGGGCGTGAGCAGTTGCGGGTATGACACTGGTTCCTCCTGGTGGTGTGGTCCAAGGGGTGCCTGCGGAGACGAGAACGAGGGTGTCCAAGATCGTTTTGTGACGAACGACGTGGACACCCTCGCGACAGCACTCTATGCGACGACCGACGACATGCTGAAGGAGCATCCCGACCTGGCGCCGTGGCGCCCGCCGGTCGGCATTACGCCCCGCCTGAGCGATGCCGAACTGGTCACCCTCGCCACGATGCAGGCCATACTCGGCTACACCTCCGAGGCCAAATGGCTCCGCCATGCCCGTGCCCACCTGCGCCACCGCTTCCCCTGCCTGCCCCAGCAGCCCGGCTACAACAAGCGGCTGCGCAAGGCCGCCGGTCTGACGCGAAGCGTCAACCGGATCCTGGCCACCACCACCTCGGTGTGGAGCGACGACGTATGGGTCGTGGACTCCACCCCGGTGGAATGCGGCCGCTCCAGCGAGACCGTCAAACGCTCCGACCTGGCAGGTTGGGCCGAATACGGCTACTGCGCCAGCCACAGCCGCTTCTTCTGGGGCCTGCGCCTGCACCTGGTCTGCACCCTTCAGGGCCTGCCCATCGCCTTCGCCCTGACGGGGGCCAAGGCCGACGAACGCGA
Source organism: Streptomyces sp. NPDC057543 (assembly GCF_042801895.1). Taxonomy (NCBI): domain Bacteria; kingdom Bacillati; phylum Actinomycetota; class Actinomycetes; order Kitasatosporales; family Streptomycetaceae; genus Streptomyces; species Streptomyces sp. NPDC057543. Next base: position 1,171 of record NZ_JBHVFF010000159.1, read on the forward strand.
GACCCTCCTTGACCTCCTGGCAGCCGAATGCGAGCTTCTGCGAGAGCGCCCCCGACAGACTCTCATCGGCGACAAGAACTACTTCGGCCGTGGTTTCGACGCGAACTGTCCGAGCATGGAGTCCAGTTGCTGCGGCCTGTCCGTAAAGGTGAACGGGAACGGCCTGGCGCAGCCCTGTTCAAGTCGCTGCGACAGGTCATCGAATCGATCAACGAGACCTTCAAGGGACAGATTGACCTCGAACGGCACCGAGGGCGCACACCCGGAGGTGTCATAGCCCGCGTCATGCAACGCATCCTCGCGCTGACCGCCGCGATCTGGCACAACGACGCCACCGGACAAACCGTCCTACGCTCACTGATCGCCTACGATCACTGACCCCTTGGAATAGATCATCTAGGTGTGCCATCTCATGACATTGGTTCCTCGCGGTCAGGCCTGGCGGGCGTAGGACGCGAGGCGATCGGCGAGCGCGGTGACGAGGTCGCGCAGTTCATCGGGGCGCTCGATGACGAACGGCCCGTCGAGTGAGGCGAGTGCCGGAGGTAGCCAGTCGAGCTGCTCCGCCCGTAGTTCGACGCGCTGCCAGCGCTCGGTCGCCCGGTCCGTGCCTGCCGTGGGCTCGTGCTCCTCCAGGCTCGCGACGCTGGCGGGGAGGTGGGCGCGGATCTGCTCAACGGTCCCGTAGATCCGCAAGGTCACCTCATGCCGGTACTCAGCCGTGGCGAACCCTGACAACACGCGCTGTGCCGGACCGGGACCCACGGGCGCCTCGAATGAGCCGGGCAGGGTCCGCGCGTCTGCGATGCGATCGAGCCGGAAGTGCGTTCGCTGCGCCGGCCGTCGCGGTCGGTGTAGCGGATCGAGACCGGTCGGCGGTGGCGCACCGCATCGGCGATGGTGAGCAGGACCCCAGCGTCCGGGGTGGCGAACTCACCGGGCTGATCCGTGAAGGCGAGAGATTCCAGAAGTGTGTCGAGTCGGCGGGCGACGTGCTTGGGCAGCACCCGCCGGATCTTCGCCGATACCGTCTCGCTTGCCGTGTGCTCCGCCGTCATCAACCCTGCTCGGCGGCCGGCGACCAAGCCGAGCAGCACGGCCAGCGCCTCGTCATCGCTGAGCATGAGCGGAGGCAAACGGTACCCGGGAGCGAGCCGGTACCCGCCGTAGCGGCCGCGCACCGACTCCACGGGCACATCCAGGTCGATCAGATGATCCACATACCGCCGCACGGTGAGCCCATCAACGCCGAGCCGGTCGGCGAGTTCGGCCGCCTTCCGGGTGCCGCCCGACTGCAGCAGCTCCAGGAGTGTCAGCACGCGGCCGGTGGGTCGAGGCATGTACACAACCTAATGTAAATATAGGACCGATTCTGTCCACTATTTCTCCTAGCCTGCGACGTGCAGCGACCCCATCAGCTAAGGAGATCACCATGGACTTCGTCTCGATCCGCATCATTACCAGCGACGTCGCACGCCTCGTCGAGTTCTACGAGCGAGCCACAGGGGTGCAGGCGATGTGGGCCACCGAAGACTTCGCCGAACTCAAGACCCCCAACGCCACCCTCGCGATCGCCAGCACCCGCACCGTCCCGCTGTTCGCCCCGGGCTCTGCCCGCCCGGCGGACAACCACAGCGTGATCACCGAGTTCCTCGTCGACGACGTGGACCGCGTCCACCAGAACCTGACCGACTTCGTCACCGACTTCGTCAACGAGCCCACCACGATGCCCTGGGGCAACCGGTCGCTGCTGTTCCGCGACCCCGACGGCAACCTCGTCAACTTCTTCACCCCCGTCACCCCGGCGGCCATCGAGAAGTTCGCACGTTGACGCCACGCACAGTCGCTCACGCGGGAGCCCAGAGATCCCAGGGCTCCGATGAACGCGTCTGCCGAGTCAGGAGCGGCAACAGCAGGGGGCACCGGAACGCACCGCTGACCCCCGAGGGACGTCTGCGGTTGTGCCTGCGGATCGACGCTAGCCGGCCAATCGCGCACGTCGCTGCCGAGGCCGGGCTATCGCGCCGCTGCCTGGCCAAGTGGCACGCCCGCTGGCGCGCGCACGGCGAGAACGGCCTGCTCGACCACTCCTCCAGCCCCGCCACCAGCCCGGGCCGCACCGCCGAGGACATCGCTGACCTGGTGGAGGCGCTGCGGCGGCAAACCAAGCACGGGCCCGCACGGCTCGCCGCCGCCCTTCAGCGGCTGCACGGCGTCACGATCGCGCCGGCGACCGTGCACCGCATCCTTGTCCGGCGAGGCCTCAACCGGCTACGCGACCTCGACCCGCCGACCGGCGAGCAACTGCGCAAGGTCATCCGCTACGAGCACGACCGCGTCGGCGAACATCACAACTAGCCCTCCAGCCACACCAAGGGCTCCGGCGGGTAGACCCGGGTGCGCAGGAACGCGGCGATCGTGGCGGCGTCCCTGGGAGGGGAGAAATGGAGCAGCGCGGACTCGGCGGTGGCGTCGGTGTCGTTCTGCTCCTGGTCCTCGCCGTCGCCCTCGCCGCCGGCCACGACGATCCGCCCGTCCTCATCGTCCGGCTGACCGAGGCGCTTGGAGACCCGTTGCCGCGTTGCAGGCCGTTAGCCTGTCGGTATGTCAGAGCGTGTCATGCCTGGTCGCACGGACGGCCTGATCACCCTGGGTGCCGCGGACGCTTTGTGGGTCGATTTGACGGCCGGCAGTACTGTGCCGACGGCTTCTGGGGCATTCACCTGCTCTCCTGCCCATGCCCGAGTGGGGTACGTCCTGCTCGGGGGCCATGTGGTGGCGACGGTGAGGGCGAGCGGCGGTCAGTTGGGTGTTCCGGAGGTTGAGGTGCGCCGGGCGGCCGCGGAACTGAACGCGGTGGGGATGGATCGGCAGGACCTGGTCCGCATCGGTCCGTTTCGTGGGGCACCGAGGCAGGAGTGCAACGAGGAAACGCCGCTGTGTTGGCGCCAGCGCATCACGGGGGAACTGCAGGAGCTGGGCGGCCCCGAGCGGGCAGCACGACGTGAAGTCGGTCGGCCGTACCATCTGGCGGGTATCGACTGGCGACAGATGCTCGTGGAGCAGACCCGCGATGGGACGCAGCGCACGTGGTGGCTGCCGCGTGCTGTGGTCAGGCTGCTGGATGCGGCCGGGCACGCCGAAACGCAGTGGGTGCAAGCCGCGCGGACCCGCCAGGCAGGCGCAGCCGTTACCGAGCCGCCCTCCCACCCCCGCCAGACCCGAGACGCCGGCGGTCGGCAGACGACGAGCCCCGAGGGCCCCACCGCCTCACTGCGCCCGTACAACAAAGAGCTGGAAGGCCAGCTGTACTCGGTACTCAGCAGGAAGCCCGGTACCTCCCGCAGGGTGGCCGGGTGGACGTGCACCGTCTGCCGCACTGCGCCCGCCACCGTCCTCGACCACTGCCACGAACACGGCTACGTCCGCGCCCCCCTCTGCCAGTCCTGCAACACACAGGAACGCCCCGACCACCTGTACAACAACGACATCCGCGTGGCGAACCACTACACACGCCTCTTCCACACCGACACCGACGACTGGCTCCGCCACTGGCACCGCTGCCCCGGCTGCCGCGCACGCACCACCCTGCCCCTGCCACACCTCGCCGCATGGACCGCCCACATAGCCTGCCGATCGCTGCGCCCGACCCACCGCGCCCCCCGCGGGCGCAAGCCCTGCGGTGTCCTGCGCGTGTCCTGGACGGGCAGTCACCAGGCGCCCCGTTCCTGCCTGCTCACAGTCGTCGTCGACTTCTGCCCCTCCGGCGAGCACCGTGTCCTGGCGCGAGTCCCCTACCGCGAAGCCGCCGAGCGGTTTCGTGCCTGGTTGGCCGAGACGGCCCCTGCCGTGGCCGCCGCGGCCGGCCCTGACCGTCTGGACGGCCTCCCTGCCCAGTTCCGGCCAGTCATCGTGGACACCAGCGGCGAGGACCTGGAACTGTTTTGACCGGGCACCAGGAGACCTGACACCCCAACGTCATCTCGCAGTTGCTGGCCCCCGACACACTCACCCCGCACGCCCAGCGATATATGCAGCAGAGTTGGGTGTGCAACGCCTCGTCCAGCCGCTTCAACAGCGTCTCGTCCATCCCCCAGCATCCCGCCACGGGGATGCCGCCGCCAGGGAAACCCTGGCACTCCACCCCGAAGATCCGAGATCAGGGCCGCTGCCGGGTGCAAGAAGGAGAGGAATAGCGCAGGGTCGGAACACTGCCTCGTCACCAGTACTGCTGACCTACGACCAGGTGCGCGCCTACGAGCTGCCCGCGACCGAGGTCAAGTGCGGCGATGCCGAGGAACTTGCCGCAGCCGGGTCTGTCAATCGAGCGGCTCTGTTCCGAACGATTTACAGTCCCACAGGTTCGCGAGCCAGGGATGCCCCGGGTGTACGCAGGCGAGTAGCTCGGCAAGGGTCTCGCGCTGAGCCGGGGCCATGTGCGGGACGGTCGCGTCGAAGTCTGTTTGATCCTTTCGGCGGGCATGCTTGGCCTTGAACAGCAATACCAGTTCGGGCGCCAGATACGGGACGCCGTCTTGGGTGTGGTGGATGATGTCGCTGTAGGGAAGCCGGATCCTCTCATCGCGTCGGCAGATCCAGGTGTCGCCGTCGTGCGGTTCGCGGAACACGTCGAGCAGGTAGTTGCCGGTGGCCGGATCGCGGAGCCATGTCTGATGTACGGCGGCGAGCACCTCCGGTGTGACGTCCTCCCAGATCCGGCCGTTGCCTGCCGCATCGAAGACGTACCCGGGGAAGCGATGGCGGACCTCGGGAAAACTCGCTGCCGGAATCGCGATCTCGATATCCCCATGAGCGCGCGTCTGCCTGCCGCGGAACAGGTCCAGCGCCCAGCCCGCGGCCACGTACCAGGGCGTGCCGATCCCGGCCAACTGCTGCGCGACCTCACTCGGGGTCCAGCAGGATGACCACCTGGTGTGGAGGGTTTCGATCTCGTCGGATGACAGCTCGATGCCGCCGCTGGGCAGTTGCTCGCTCACTGCAGGAATCTATCAGCGGACTCGAAGGCCCCTGGCGGTGGTCGATGAAGGAGACCAGCGGGACCTGGAGCCATACGCCGTAGGCGATCACACAAGGTCACCGGCCGGCGAACTGGCGACAGTTGAATACGCGAGCCCACCAGTACCAAGGCCGGGCACCGCGACGAAGTCCAAGCCCTGCGGCAGGCCATCGAAGCGGCCCAGAGCGAGACCTCGAACTTCGGCGCCGCCTCGGCTCCCGTCACACCGCCCGCCCCGAGACCTCCTGACATCGCTCTCGTGCGGAGGCACGGCCTCAGTGGGGCGCCGTGACCGCAGCGCCCCGGATCCGCTCGATCTCAGCGGCCGGAAAGGGTGTTTGCTTACTCTCGGTGAGCAGGCGGCGGCGGAACTCGCCCATGACGACGGCGGTCCGGGCATGCCTGTCGATGATCGCCGCAATCTCAGGCCGGACCCCCTCGGGCTGTTGGCCAGTCACCCACTCGCGCAGAAAATCCTCGTGTTCCGTGCCGCCACGCAGGCGCTCGGGCAAGTGGTGGCGGAGGAGATGCCTCGCGGTGTGGCAGTGGTCGTAGGCGAGATGGTTTGAGAGGAACTCGGCCTCGACCGCTGACAGTTCGAAGCTGGAGCTCAGGGCGAGTCCGAAGTCCGCGAAGTAGAGCAGTTGGCCGTCGGTCAGGACATTGGCGAAGTGGGCGTCGAAGTGGACCAGCCCGTGCGAGCTCATGAAGGCGGTCCCCCTCGCCAGAGCCTCCTCCACCCATGGATAAGGCGAGCCCTCCTCGCTCTCCAGCACACCTTCCCGGCGGTCGTCCAGCCACGCGGCGAGCGTCTGCGGCACGTGTTCCAGGAAGAGCACCAGGCTGGACGAAGACCGGCCGATGGCCTCCAGCCGCTCGCGCACCGCTGATGAGCCCTCCCAGTGCGCGACCGCCCCCTCGATGCCCCCGAACTCGTCGGCGAACCCCTCGGGAGGGGAGTCGGGCAGGATGCGCCAGTGGTACATCAGCGGAAAGCCCTCGTACTCATTCCCGAGGACCCAGTGAGTCGTCATTGTGTGCACGGCCAGCTCCCGCCAGGCCCCGAACCCCGCCGAGCCCACTCCGTACTGGTAGAACATCGGCAGCCCGAAGAGATTCGCCGTCGACCGCACGTTCTCCGGTCGCAACTCCAGCTCCGTCAAGGGGACCCGCTTGACGAACACCCGCGTCCCGTCGATGTCCAGCTCCGCCAACCGGCCCCCGATGCCTGACCCGAGTGGGCTGGCAGCAGCCACGACCTCGCCGAGCCGACGGTCGCTCAGCAGGGACAGGCGCGTGGCCACGGTCCCATAAGTCGCGAGCCGTCCGGCATACCGCGGGTCTGGGTGCTGCATTGTGGACTCCTCGGTGCCCCGAACCGGGGCGTCGGTGATCTCGCGAACGTGATAGACCATATCCGCCGGGGCCTTCCCGGCAAGTCCTCGAAGCCGCCCAAGAGTGAGGGCCCCGGCGCTGCCTCGGCCCTCGACACATCTCCCACTCCAGACCCTTTGACGCCGATCTCTTACGGACGCGACCGCAAGTGCTCTACCTGCGCGAACACCAGCCGTTCACCCCTTTGCCCCAGATACACTGCGGACGACCCGCTACATCGAAGCCGCCGAGGGCCGCGACATCAAGGACGAGGACGTGGCCCGGCTGTCCCCGCTCAAGCACAAGAACCTCAACGTGCTGGGCCGCTACAGCTTCACTGCCTCCATCCCGGCCGCCGGCGCCGTGCGCCCGCTGCGCGACCCGGACGCGCCCGAGCTGGACGAGGGCGACGACGGGCAGGAGTGAATGTCAGGAGCCGACGAGGGCGCTGATCAGCTTGCGCGCCGCCGTGTTGCTCAACCGCTTCGCGTCGGTCACAATCCGCGCCCGGGGAGCACGAGGCTCGATGCCGGCGCCCTTGACCGCCTTGGCGAACTCGGCGTCGAACCGCTGACGTTCTCCACGAGTGTGGCCAGGTACTTCAGCCTGCGCTGGAGCGGTCGGCTCCGTCGCCTTCTCGGCCCGCTCCCGCCGCGGACCGTAGATCCTTCATCGCGTTGTTGATTCAGCGCGTCGCTCATGGCGTGAGCGTGCGAGGTGATGGGCCGCACGCAGCAGCTCACGTGTTGACGCTTCAGTGCGCTTGCCAGGGTTCACCACTGCCAGCCAGCCGGCGGTGCCGTAGACGGGGTGCGCGATCACGGTGTCGGTGGCGCTGGGGTCGACGTCGGCGGAGGCGGGTTCGCGTGGTGCGTGACCGGTCCACAGGATGAACGCTTCCTTCCCGGCGGCGATATTCACGCGGAAGGTGTCCGGCCGGTCCAGACGCGATGCCTCGTCGCCGGGGTAGTTCTTGGTCACGACAGTCGCGAACGGTTGGGCCGTCGTCGGAGTGGCGCCGTCAGGTGCGTAGTAGAAGAACGTGTCGCCCCAGCTGATTTCCGGCGTGCCGTCGCCGGGTGCGGGCCTGATGGTCAGGACGCCGTCGAGGCCGCCCGCGAAGCTGATGATCTCGTCGATGGTCATGTGCTCTAGCGTTGCATTGAAGTGCTTGTGGAGATTTTGAGGCCGAGATAGAGGGATGTTGGGATGCCAGGTCTCAAATCAGGGGATATGCGTACTGCTGATGTCGCGCGGCGCGTCGGGTACTCCGTTCAGCAAGTTCGCAATCTTGAGCGCGACGGTGTGCTTCCGCCCGCGACGCGCACGGCCACGGGCTGCCGGATCTATGGGGAGGTACATCTGCAGTCCGCACTGGCCTACCGAGCCCTCGCCGCGGGCGTGGGGCCGATTGAGGCCAAGAAGATCGTTCGGGCCTTCCACCAGCTCCCCGCCTCGCAGGCGCTTGCCCTTCTCGACGCGGCGCACGCCCGGCTCGACGCAGAGCGCGCGGAACTGAGGCAGGCCAAGGAGGCCTCCTACGCGATCTCCAGCGAGCCGATCGAAGACGTGCGCGTGGCGGATTCGATGAGCGTCTCCGAGCTCGCCGCCGCCCTCGGTATGCGCCCTTCGACGTTGCGGCACTGGCATGCGGAGGCTCTCGTCATCCCGGACCGCGACCCCGTGCGCGGAACGCGACGATACACACCGACTCAGGTGCGGGATGTGCGGATCGTTCACCAACTGCGCAAGGCCGGATACCGCATCACGCCCCTTCGGGACCTCATGCCGGAGTTGCGGCGCACCCGCCGATCGGAGGATGTCGCTTCGGCGCTGGCTGCCAGGGACGTCAACATCACTGCTCGATCCAAAGCCCTCCTCGACGGTGCCACCGCACTCAGTGCTGTGCTCTCCATTCACAGGCAAACGGCCTGATCTTGAAGTACAACGACCGCCCCGTCCCGATGCTGGACGGTCAGCATCCCCTCCGTCGTTCCGCCCGCCGCTTCCCGCCCTGTCGTCAAACGAACGAATGACGACAGGCCCGACGGTCGTCCAATGAACCCGGACTTTCCGGGGCCTGCCGGCGGCGCCGATCCAATCAGATCCGATGACGGCTGATGACAGGGTTTGCTGATAGCTAGGGTCGAATGCGACCACCGACACGGGGAGCAGCATGGCCAACTTGGTCCACACGCGGGTGTCGACCGACCAGTAGTCGACCGACCGTCAGAACCTCGTCCTGGACGAAGCCGGGATCGAGGACCCAGTGACGTTCGAGGAGGAGGGCGGCACCTCCAGCCGCCTCCACCCGCTGGAACGACCGAAGTTTGGCGAGCTGCTCACCTACGCCCGGCCGGGCGACATCGTGCACATCTCCGAGATGTTCCGCCTCGTCCGCGGTACCCAGCACATCCTCGACGTGCTTGACGTCCTCCACCGCGACCGGCTCGCCCCGCGCATCCACGATGGCGCGTTCTCCGCAGTGGACCTCACCGTACGCCACCCGCGCACCGGAGAGCTGCTGTCCACCGTGAAGTTCATGGTGCAGACCCTCGCAGCCGCCGGCGAACTCCAGCGCGACCTCCAACGGGAGCTGACGTACGACGGACTACGGGCCGCCAAGGCCAAGGGCAACAAAGGCTGACGCCGCCCGGCCGTCACCGCCGGGAAGACCGACGACGTGCGCGCCGCGTACCTGGACGGGCGACCGCGACCCGGTCCGGGGAGCTGGTAAGCGAGGGTGAGTTCGCTGTCGGCGTGGACGGTGTCGACGAGGGCCAGGGCCTGGGCGAGACGAACCTGGAGCATCGCGACATTGCGACGTCCTCCTGTTCGACTTCGGCCTGGGCGGCTTCGCGTTGCGAACACAAGAGCCGGGGTATCCGTAAACGGATACCCCGGCATACGAAGTGCGCCTACCTGCAAATCGTGAAGTTTTGCTCTGCCTGGCGGGTTTTACCTTCGAAGGAGGGCTTTCCTTCGCCACGGAGTGGCCGCCATCCCGGCCACGCCGACGGACAGAGCGATCACGGCTACAGCCCAGCTGAAGAGGTCGGTGGCCGAGTTGGACGTCCAGTCCCACCGGTTGTGTGGGAACCAGATCAGAAAGAAGGCCGAAGCCAGGGGGATGATCCAGCCGAGTTGGTGGCCGAGCAGCCTCACCGACAGCAGGGCGAGACCGAGCCAAATCAGGAGGGATCGAACGAAGACGACCCCGGCTTCCGGGCCGACGGCAAGCGCCTCAGCGCTGAAGGAGAAGGCACAAGCCGTCACTGTCAGGCCAGTGCAGTACTTGAGGCGGAACCGGTGCATCGCGGATGCACCCATCTCGTCATGTGCCGACATGGCACCGTCGAGAGCCGCGGTCAGGAAGACAGCCGACAGAAGCGGGAGTTCGTGCCGGAAGGGCACGCCCGAGGTGACTCCTCCGCTGCCGATGGACGGCAGCGCGATATGGGTGCCGCCGAAGAAAGCCGAGAGGAGGGCGATAGTGGCCGTTGCCGCCAGGACGGCTACGCCCCGGTGGACTCTTCCGTAGCGGAGCAGGTCAGAACCGGTCATCAGGCTGGCACCAGGAAGGGTCTCGAAGAATGTGGCTGCGCTCCTGAGTGAGCCATTTCTGCTGCTCGGCCGCAGACATCCGGACGGCCTTGGTCGCTTCGCGCTGGGCGGCAGAGACACCTTCCATGTGGAGTCCCTCGTCGGCGACGGCCGGGTCTTGGTCCATGGAGCGGTACTCGAGCCAGAGGCGGATGTTGTCCATGGCCTGCCAGGCCCGGCTCTCCTCGCGGGGAGGCATGCAGAGGCCAAACGACTCGGTGAACACCTGGTCGGCCATGGCGATCGCCGCGGTACGGACGTGACCTTCGGCGATGTCGAATCCGCGATCGCCCCACTTGTTCCGTCGCAGCCCGAACTCGTGGAAAACGTCAGGTGACTTCAACCAGGGCTGGGAGGGCTGGCCCAAGCGCTGAGCCATGCCAGTCAGTTCGGGCAGGTACTTGCGGTGCTCGGGCCACACGCACACCTGTGGCGCGCCCTTCTCGGAGCGCTCGCACATCGGCTCCGTCGCCGATGCCGGGCGCTCGACGCGCAGTTCGCCGGCGGCCGGCACCGCGGCCAGGGCGATGAGGGAGACTGCTGCCGACCCGATGGCGACACCGCGGATGTGCAGAGGCGTTCCCTGGCGCGGCATCTGTCGCTCGGCGCTCCTGCGTAGCGGTGGTGCCGTCACCGCCAGCGACGCGAGGGCGAGTGCAAACAGCAGCCGCACGGCGACTGGAAGGGGGCGCAGGTGCTGGTCCGGCGGTCCCGCGAGGACGTTGAACTTGAACGGGAGTGCCAGCATGCTGGTGAAGCAGCCCAGCGCGCAGACTACGGGGGTGAAGGCGGCGGAGGGCCACCAGCGGCCGGCCAGATGGCCCACGGACGCGAAGATGATCAGGATGGAGGCGCCGAGCAGGAGGTAGGAGGGCCACAGGAAGCCGGGGCCCGCCTCGCCGAATGAGATCACCGCGGCGGTCAGGCAACCGATCGCGTACGCGAGGAATCCAAGCGTGAGGGTCGCAGCCAGCCGCGCGGCCTCGATCCGCCAGATCGGTCGGGCGGCCGCGAGCACGGTCTCGGGCATTCCCGCGCGGGAGGAGCGCCCGGCCTGCCAGGCCGAGACGCCGGCGAGCACGGGCCCCAGGAAGAGCGTGACGACCTGGGCCGCCACGCTCGCTTCGGGCCACACGCCGATCCAGTACCGGGACCGGCCGAATAGCACCAGCAGGTCCACGGCGATCATCATGGGGAACGCTGCCAGAAGGGGCGAGCGGCGCAGCTCGATGCGGTAGGCGTTCAGCATGCGGCTCCCTCCTTGGGCCGGCGGTTGCCGAGTACCGTCATGTAGCCGCGTTCCAGGGGGCTGTCGCCCGGCGCTGTGGGCATGGCCAGCTCTGCCAGTTGCTTAGGTGTGCCGCTGTGGCGCACCTGGCCGTCGCTCAGTACGAGGACGGTGTCGCAGGCGGCGCCGATGTCCTCGACCAGGTGCGTGCTGAGGAGGACGGCCGTTCCCGCGCGGGCGAGGGAACGGATGAGCTCGCGGAAGTCGAGGCGCTGCGCGGGGTCGAGACCGACCGTCGGCTCATCCAGCAGGAGCAGGGAGGGGAGCCGACGATGGCCGCGGCGATCCCGGCCCGGCGGAGCATGCCGCCGGACAGCGACTTCATGCGGTCTCGGGCCCTGTCGGCCAGGCCCACGGCCGCCAGGGCCTCGACCTTCCTGGAGGGGACCTCACGCAGTCAGGCGCAGTAGCGGACGAAGTCCGTTATCGAGAAGGCCGGGTAGTAGCCGAAGTCCTGCGGGAGGTAGCCAATGCGACCATTTTTGAATGGCAAATAGGTATTTACCCTCGATTTGTCAGCGAGGTTCGGTCGCTGATTGGTTCGGTGATTCGCCCGTAATATCCTCTGCCGCTGGAGGGGAGGCCGTCGTGTGACGCTGCGGGGTGCGCCGGGTTCCACGGCCCCAGGGCTTGGGCCGTCCCCCGTAACGCCCCGCTCCGGTCAGCCGGACGCGGTGGTCGCTGCCACGACGGTTTTCAAGGCCGCTGGGGTGGCGGTGGCCGCGTGAGTCAAGCCGTACTTGCACCCGGGCAAAAATCGATCTGAACCGCCCCGGTTCGAATGGAGACTCGATTTCATGAAAGGATCGAGTCATGGCACGACCCTCCCGTTACCCGCTTGAGCTGCGCCGCCGTGCGGTGCGCATGGTCGCCGAGGTCCGCGGCGACCACCCGACCGAGACCGCGGCCTTGCAGGCGGTGGTCGAGAAGCTGGACATCGGCTCCCGCGAGACGCTGCGGAACTGGGTCAAGCAGCACGAGATCGACGCCGGGCAGCGGCCGGGGACGACGACGGAGGAGTCCGCCCAGCTCAAGGCGTTGAAGAAGGAGAACGCCGAGCTGAAGCGGGCCAACGAGATCCTGAAGGCGGCGGCGTCTTTCTTCGCGGCCGAGCTCGACCGGCCATACACACGCTCGTAGCGTTCATCGACGAGCACAAGGGCCGCTTCGGCGGCGTCGAGCCGATCTGCAGGACGCTCAGCGAGCACGACTGCAAGATCGCCCCTTCCTCCTACTACGCCCACCACAAACGCCGGAGCACGCCGTCGGCCAGGACCGTGCGCGATACCGAACTGAAGGAACGGATCAGCGAGGCCTTCCAGGCCAACTACTGTGTCTACGGGGCGAGGAAGATCTGGCGTGAGCTGAACCGGCAGGGCCACCGCGTGGCCCGCTGCACCGTCGAGCGCCTGATGCGTGAACTCGGCATCGCCGGAGCGGTCCGCGGCAAGCGCGTGATCACCACGCTGCCCGGCGGCCACGCCGAACGGGCACCGGATCTGCTGGACCGCGACTTCGTCGCCGCTGCCCCGAACCGCTGCTGGGTCGCGGACTTCACCCACGTCAAGACCTGGTCCGGTGTCGTCTACGTCGCCTTCGTCGTGGACACGTTCTCCCGCCGGATCGTGGGCTGGTCCGCAGCCACCGTGAAGGAAACGGTCTTCGTCCTGGACGCCCTGGAGATGGCCGTGTGGCAACGTGACCGAGACCAACATCCGGTGCGGCCAGGCGAGTTGATCCACCACTCGGATGCCGGATCGCAATATACGAGTTTCCGGCTTGCCGAGCATCTGGACGCCGCCGGCATCGCCGCCTCGATCGGATCGGTCGGTGACGCCTACGACAATGCCCTGATGGAGAGCACGATCGGCCTGTACAAAACCGAGCTGATCAAGCCCCGGCGGCCCTGGAAGTCGCTCGCCCATGTCGAGTTGGCCACCGCCGAGTGGACCGACTGGTACAACCACCGCAGGCTCCACGGTGAGATAGGCCACGTCCCGCCCGTCGAGTACGAAGCCAATTACTACATGGAATCCACGAAACCCCAGGTCACAACCACAATCTGAGATCTCTACCGAACCCGGGGCGGTTCATCTTCGATCGTGAATCGTTGTGGCAGGGTGCACGCATGTCCGTCGACGTTGCTTATCCCGTCTTCCGCACTGGCGATCCTGCATTGGTGCTCCGAGTAGCGCGCCAACTGCTCGCGGTGGGTGACCAGCAGCACGCAGGCGTGTGCGTGGACGTCGAACTCCTCACGGTCGAGGACGTACTGCACGTACGGAGCGCGTTGCCCGACGCATGGTTCAGGAGAGAGGACACCGAGGACTGGGTCCGTGATCCAAGCGACCCGACTGGATTGCACGGTGGAGTCCACGCACCCCAGCTCTCCACCGATCCCGCTTTCCTGTCGGCGCATCTGCCGATCTGGGCATCGATGCTGGATCAGCCAGTAGGAAGCGTTGAGGACAAATTCATGGCCGTCGCCGGCAGGCATGTGGCAGAGATCTGCTGGGAGGGTCTGGGCTGGCCGGAGGTTCCGGAGCCTGGCCTGTACGCGGACTTCAAGCATGCCGAGGTCTCTGTGCTGTTCAACGCCGCCACACGCGAACTGGACAAGCGCCACGACGAGCACACTGTCCTCGTGCACGTCCGCCGGAGAAACGGCGACGGGTACGAGGAACGCCATGCAACCTGGCTGGCCGAACAAGTTGGCCAGACCGTCATCGGTCTGCCGCAGCTGAGCTAGCGCCCGGACACGGTGTACAGCAAGGTTCCTGGGCCGTCCGAGGCCATCAAACGGCAGCAGATGACCACCGGCGATGACAGGTAACAGCCCCGCACTCATGGCGTGGAGCAGGCAAACGCAGGTCAGCCGGAGCGGTACGCAAGACCCAGGGCAAGAAGAAGTAGGGGCGCCCCGCCCCGGTCTCACGAGAACCTGGGATCCGCGGTTCGCCATGGACCCGGGGCTCTCGAAGTGCTTCGACCTCTCAGCGCAACTGTCGGCGCGTTCAGAGAGTCGTAACCGCCGTGACCGAAGCCCGTACACAGCACAGCGTGATGTTGTCACCCGCCGTCTCCACGGCAGCAGGCGCCGGGGGTCTGGCCCTCGCCGCCGTGGCGAGCTGGAGCAGCCTCCTGCTGGTCGTGCAGGGGCGGGTGGTGCCCGGCTGGGGGGTGAGTGCAGCTCTCCTTGTCACGGTGCTCGTTCTCCGATGGGCCCTCACCCGGGTGGGCCGCCCGGCGGGTGCTTCAAGCCTCCTGCGGAAGCGAGCCACGTCGGCACGTTTGGCGAGCAGGTTGCTGATCGTCACGGCGATGCTTGGCACTACATGGGGAGCAGTGGACGACCTGATCTCGGACGCGGAGTACCACGTTCTGCGCCCTGCGGGGCCGGCGGGCTGCACGGCCGTGGTGCGGGAGACGTCCTTTCTCGTGATCGGCGATGGCGAGGCGTACGCGGTGGGGCGCACCGGCCTGGCCCTGGGCGAGTCGGCATCCTGGACGGTCGACGATGGTTACCGGCCCGTCGATGCAGGCACGTACGAGTTGGACTGGGGGCGGGGCGGCGGTTTTCTGCGGATCAGCGGTACGAGCACCGATCCGGTCGTCCGTGGAGGATCGGCCGACATCGACTGCGGGTGGTGAGGCCGGTCATGCTCACCGGCATGCCCGGCGCGAGGCCCTCGAGGGGCCGCACGGTAAAGGGCGCGTCCCGGGGCGACAAGAGCCGGCTACCTCACCACCACCGCGAGGCCGTGCCACTCTCGTGCCGGAACGGGTGGGGACTCACGGTGACTCGGCAGCAACAACGGTGCAGACGCGAGGGCCTACGACAAGGCAGATGTCCGCAGCTCACGCCAGCAACCGCCCAACGTCGCTCCTGAAGTGGTGATCACATATCGGGTGGGTCGGGCACGAGGCGGGGAGTTTCCAGGCGAAGGACGAGTGCACGCAGGGCGCGAAGTTCGGTGTCCAGGGCCTGTGCGCCTTTGCGGCTGAGGGCGATCCATGTTCGGGGGCGCCGACCGGCATAGCCCTTCTCCATGGTGATCAGGCCTGAGTCCTCAAGCACCTTCAGGTGCCGGGAGAGGTTTCCGTCGGTGACGGCCAGTTGCTTCTTCAGGAAGCCGAACTCGACCCGGTCGGCTTCGCGGGCGACGGTGAGGATGCCGAGCCGCACACGCTGGTGGACGGTATCGTCCAACGCCTGAGTCGGATGCAGTCCTTGCTGGTCGTCCGGCGTAGCGGCGCTCACGAGATGACCGTACGCGTACCGGCGGCGTCGGGCGAGGCTCGGCGGTGGACCGTCGTCCACTCGGACAGACCGGCGAGGAGCAGGATGGCAGCGAGCAGGAGTGCCTTGGCCTGCGGTCCGTCGGTCCAGCCGGGGTGGGCGGGGTGCGCCCAGGGGAGCCACCCAGTGCCCCAGGAGGCTCCCAGGTAGCCGGTGAGCAGCAGAGCGTGAGTCGTGCCGGCCGCTGCGGCGATCCAGCTGCGTTCGGCCACACCGAGGGCCAGGAGTCCGATGCCAACCAGATACCACGGGGAGGCGTAACTGTTCTCCAATAGTGCGGCCTCCCATGGCTGGTTCCTGCCGAACAGTAGCAATGCCAGTGCCGTCGCGATTGCCGCGGTAGCTGCCGCGGTTGCGCGAATCCACACCCTGCGACGGGGGACGATGCCCCGAGTCTCGCCACGCAGGCGATACCAACGCGCGAAGACGAACCACGCCAGGGGGAGGAGCGCGAACCACATGCCCCAGGCCGCGAAGCGCAGGACGGCGCCGTCGAACTCGCCCTTCAAGCAGGGAGTTCCCGGCTCATGGACGACGCACAGGCCGGTCAGTTCGGCGTAGGCGAAGGCTGGATAGGACCCGATGCTGCGCCCGTGGGCTCCAAAGTTGAAGGCGTACCTGGCGACCGGAGCGGCCGCCAGCGCGAGGAGGCCGAAGCCGAGGAGGGGGACCCACGAGCCGTTCAGCTGCGTGCGGGTTCTGACCTGCAGGCCTTCCGTCGCTGCCAGCAGGCCAGCCGCGTGCGCCCTCGGTTCGGATTCCGCGCCGCTCAGTGCGGGTGTTCCCATGATTTCCCCCTGTGGTCACGCTCCAGCAACGCTGAGAGGCGGACCACCGGATGACCGTCCGCCGAGCATGCACTTTGCAATGCAAAGTACACGGCAGTCAAGGGTGGAGTACCGGTAGTTCTTCGACCGCTCGGCGATGGTGTGGTCCCGGGTGGGGACCAGAGTGCCGTCCACGATGAGCACGGCGTCCTTGGCGAACCGCTTGCGGGGCTGGAGAGCGAGCATCGGTCCGAGGTGATCGATGATCCGGTCCGCCGCCGACTTGGAAACCCCGAACAGCGGGGCGAGCTGCCGCATCGTGAGGTTCGTTCGCCAGTACGCCGCGACCAGCAGGGCCCGGCCCTCCAGCCGAAGAATCCACGGCCGGCCCTTGCGGACCGCGTCCGCACCCTCGCGCCGCACCACCGTCACCAGCTTGGCGAAGGCGTGAGGGCTGCCCCGGAGAACGGGGCTATCCAGGACGGCTCCGACGCCGTGATCACACCAGCCACGCCGAGATCATCTCAGTTGCAGACGCCGGCCAATGTCCTCGATCCTGTGTCCTCGGCAGGCAGGGAGGGCACATGGGGCTGGTTCTTTTCCCGGGCGACGGAGACAACGGCAGTCCGGATGTCTCCTGGTCCTACAGCGGCTTTGCCACGTTCCGGCTGCGTCTGGCCGAGACCGAGGGGCTCGTCCTGTCCGAGATGCGAGGCTTCGGCGGCGAGCGCCTGTGGAGTGAGGTGTCCACCGCTCTGGAGCCACTCCTCGACCACCCGGATGCCGGCGGTGACGACCTCTCACCTGACGAGTGCGCGTCGATTCTGGTCCGGCTGGAGGCCATCACCGACCAGTGGGCACGAGAGGGCGGCGACCAACTCCTCCGGCAGCACATCGAGGACGCCGGCCGGCTTGCTGGCGTCCTGCGGCTCTGCATCGAGAAGGGCGTCCCGCTGGCCTTCCTCTGAAGCCCCCGACCGCGGAACCCACTTACGGGACAACTCTTACCGCCGCCACTGGCTCCGCCTGGCCGCCCGATGGCCGTGGACATCGGTGATCACCAGCGCCATGGACCGGCTCCAGGCCCTACCGAACCCCGGCTGACCAGTAAATTCATCTGTCCCAACAACCTGCACGACCACCCCGGGAATGGAACCCGGCGCCTACCCGACGCGACAACCGGGCCAATCAGCCTGCCCCGCCTCGATAAATCCACACCCCGCACGCACAGAGCCCCCGCCAGGGAACCGACGAGGACTCATGAACATCGAGGCTACCAGGGGCTTCACCGCGTTGTCAGCCCAACTGAACCACTGCACGGTTAGGTTGGAAAAGGCTCACCGATGAACCGAGCTCAGTTGGATGGGGCCTGACTGGCAGGTGGCGAGCCGTTTCACGTCCTCTACGATCGCTGCATGATTGAGGGGAAGCTTGTCAGACTGCGCGCGCCACGCGCCTCGGATCTTGATGCCCATCTGCGGTGGCGCAACGACCCTGAGGTCGTGCACTGGGCCGCAGGCGGAGACCCGCACTACGGTCCTATCACTCGAGAGTCGTTGGAGCGTTTCCATGATGCCCGACTACGTCAGGACCCGCGTACCGAAGCTACGTTCACCGTCGAGGATTTGGTCGATGGCCGTCCAATCGGAACTGCTGACTACCGGGATGTCGATCCGTTCGCAGGCCAGGCAACGGTAGGCATCATCATTGGTGAACCCAGCCACTGGGGAGGTGGGTACGGCTCTGAGGCACTGCGCTTGCTCCTGAAACATCTGTTTGGAGCTTGCCGCATTCGACGCGTTGAGCTGGACACATGGAGCGGTAACGAGCGCGCCATCCGTGCAGCTCGGAGCGCCGGCTTCGTCGAGGAAGGACGTCGACGGTCCGCTGCCCGCGTGGGAGACCAATGGTACGACAGCGTGGTATTCGGGTTGTTGTATGAAGAGTGGGTGGCGCGGTAAAGCAATGTGCCAAACAGTCCACGTGGCGCCGATGGTGCGAAAAGGCTGCTTGAGAGACACCCCCTAACTTGATCTTTAACCTTGAGGCCCGAACGACTTGTCGTACTTGATCACTCGGAACGGTAATTGCCCTGCACGCAGGCGGCCTTCGGCTGAGCATGTGATCCGACCAAGGAACACACAACGCCCAGCACGAAGGCCGTGGGGATGAGTCTGTCGCATCACGTTGTCCGGCAGGATCCGTTTGCGGAACTGTCACGCTTCCGGGGTGAGTTCTACTCCTGTCTGACCAGGCGTGCGGATGCGTTGTTCGAGCTGGC
>NZ_JBHVFF010000160.1:0-19784 GCF_042801895.1 Streptomyces sp. NPDC057543
CCGGGCGGCCTGCTGTGGACGGATGCCGAGGTGTACGTCGAGGACAGCGGGCAGCCGCGTCTGCGAGTCCGCGGCACGGTCGCCGCGCGCGCGGCCGAGCTGGGCGTACGGCACTGGCACGTGTCGCTCAGTCACGACGCGGGGGTGGCGTCGGCCGTGGTGATCGCGGAGGGTTGAGCACATGCGTACCGCGTACAGCGTTCAGACCGTACGGGCCGCCGAGCGGGCCCTGATGGCCCGGCTGCCGGACGGCGCCCTGATGCAGCGTGCCGCGGCGGGACTCGCGGCGGCGTGCGCCGATGTCCTGCGGCGGCGCGGCCGGGTGTACGGGGCCCGGGTCGTCCTGCTCGTCGGCAGCGGCGACAACGGGGGCGACGCGCTGTACGCGGGCGCCCGGCTGGCCCGTCGCGGCGCGGGCGTGCGCGCCGTGCTCACCTCGCCCGGCCGCGCGCACGAGGGCGGGCTCGCGGCGCTGCTCGCGGCGGGCGGGAGCGTGGCGGGCGGGGACGGCGACACGACCGGGGACAGCGATATGGCCGGGGACGCGTTCGCGGCCGCCTGGGACGGGCACGTCGATCTCGTCGTGGACGGGATCACCGGCATCGGCGGGCGCGGCGGGCTGCGTCCGGAGGCCGCCGCGCTGGTGCGGGCCTTCGAGGCGACCGGCGCGGCCTTTGTCGCAGTCGACCTGCCGAGCGGCGTCGAGGCGGACACCGGCGAGGTGCTCGGCGACGCGGTGCGGGCCGACGCGACCGTCACTTTCGGCACGTACAAGCCCGGACTGCTCATCGACCCGGCCGCCGGCCTGGCGGGCGCGCTGCACCTCGTCGACATCGGGCTCGGCCCGGAGCTGCCCGACGTGCCCGGCATGGAGGCGCTGCAGTACGCGGACCTCGCCGCGCTCCTGCCGGTGCCCGGCAGCGAGAGCGACAAGTACCGGCGCGGTGTCGTGGGCATCGTCGCCGGGTCGGCGCGGTATCCGGGGGCGGCGGTGCTGGCCGTTTCCGGGGCGCTGCGGGGCGGTGCCGGAGCGGTGCGGTACGTCGGTCCGGGCGCCGGCGCGGTGATCGCACGCCATCCGGAGACGCTGGTCCACGCGGGGCCGCCGTCGAAGGCGGGGCGGGTGCAGGCCTGGGTCGTGGGGCCGGGGCTCGGTGACGGTGCGGACGCCGTGGAGGCGGTCCGTGACGTGCTGGAGACGGACGTTCCGGCGCTCGTCGACGCCGACGGGCTGCGGCTGCTCGACGCCACCGCCGTACGCGCGCGCACCGCCCCGACCCTTCTCACCCCGCACGCCGGTGAGGCCGCCGCCCTGCTCGGTGTCCCGCGCGAGGAGGTCGAGGCGGGGCGGCTCGCCGCCGTACGGGAACTGGCCGCCCGCTTCCGCGCCACGGTCCTGCTCAAGGGGTCGACGACCCTGGTCGCCACCGACGCCGGATCCACCCCCGTACGGGTCAACCCGACCGGCACCTCCTGGCTGGCCACGGCCGGCAGCGGCGATGTCCTCTCCGGCCTGACCGGCTCGCTGCTGGCGGCGGGCCTCGCCCCGCGCGACGCCGCGTCGGCCGGCGCGTATCTGCACGGCCTGGCCGCCCGGCACGCCTCGGACGGCGCCCCCGTCGCCGCGCAGGACGTCGCGGAGGCGATCCCGGCGGCGTGGCGGGACGTACGGGCCTGAGTGATCCTGGGCGCAGACGGACGCCGACAGGAGGGTCGATCGTGGGTACCAGCAAGGGCAGCAGCGATGTACGCGTACGCCGGGTGTACGACCCGAAGGAGGCCGACGACGGCACCCGCGTCCTCGTCGACCGGCTCTGGCCGCGCGGCGAGTCCAAGGAGCGGGCCGCGATCGACAAGTGGCTCAAGGACATCACCCCGTCGAACGAGCTCCGCGACTGGTACCACGAGGACCGCTCCGGCACCCGCTACGACGAGTTCGCCGACCGCTACCGCGCCGAACTGGCCGACCCCGTCCACACCGCGGCCGTCGACGAACTGGTGGAACTGGTCCGTGAGGGAGGCCCGGTCACGCTGGTCACGGCGGTCAAGGACGTACCGCACAGCCATGTCCCGGTCCTCGTCGACCATCTGGAACACGAGCTGCGCCACCACTGAGGTGTACGAGCGTGGGCCGGCGGGTCCCCTCGACGGGGGGCCTCTTCCGACCCGCCGCCCGAGGGGTTTGCCGTACGCCTCTGAGACACTGGGCGCGATGAATGAGACACCGTCCTTGAGAGCCCGTGCCGAGATCGACCTCGCCGCATTGCGCGCCAACGTGCGTGTACTGCGCGCGCGGGCGGGTGGCGCGCAACTCATGGCCGTCGTCAAAGCCGATGCGTACGGGCACGGGGCGGTGCCCTGCGCCCGCGCCGCGCTGGAGGCCGGGGCGACCTGGCTGGGCACCGCGACGCCGCAGGAGGCGCTCGCCCTGCGGGCGGCCGGGCTCGGCGGCCGGGTGATGTGCTGGCTGTGGACGCCGGGCGGGCCCTGGCGCGAGGCGATCGAGGCCGACATCGATGTGTCGGTGAGCGGGATGTGGGCCCTGGGCGAGGTCGTCGCCGCGGCCACGGAGGCCGGCATTCCGGCCCGTATCCAGCTCAAGGCCGACACCGGCCTCGGGCGCAACGGCTGCCAGCCCGCGGACTGGCCCGAGCTCGTCGCCGCCGCCCGCACCGCCGAGCAGGCGGGCACCGTCAGGATCACCGGCCTCTGGTCCCACTTCGCCTGCGCCGACGAACCGGGCCACCCCTCCATCGCCGCCCAGCTGAACGCCTTCCGCGACATGGTCGCGTACGCGGAGAAGGAGGGCGTCGACCCCGAGGTGCGCCACATGGCGAACTCCCCGGCGACGCTGACGATCCCCGAGGCGCACTTCGACCTCGTACGGACCGGTATCGCGATGTACGGCATCTCGCCCAGCCCCGAGCTGGGCACCCCGGCCGACTTCGGGCTGCGCCCCGTCATGACGCTCAGCGCGTCGATCGCCCTGGTCAAGCAGGTGCCGGCCGGTCACGGGATCAGCTACGGACACCACTACACGACCTCCACCGAGACCACGCTGGGCCTGGTGCCGCTCGGCTACGCGGACGGCATCCCGCGCCATGCCTCCGGCCGCGCCCACGTCCTCGTCGGCGGCGTCTGGCGGCGGATCGCGGGCCGGGTGGCCATGGACCAGTTCGTCGTCGACCTCGACGGGGACCGGATCGAGGTGGGCGGCGAGGCGGTGCTCTTCGGCCCGGGGGACCGGGGCGAGCCGAGCGCCGAGGACTGGGCGCAGGCCGCCGACACGATCGCGTACGAGATCGTCACCCGGATCGGCAGCCGTGTGCCCCGCGTCCATCTGCATGCGACCCCGGCCGAGTCCTGACCGAACAAGCGCCCCTGACCAGGCACGATCTGAGCACGACCGGAACAGACCGGCCCTGACCTGACGGACACGACCGACGAGGAGCGCCGCACGGTGAGCGAGATCAGCGCGGGGGACGCGGTGACGACGGCCGCCACGGCGGTCGGCTGGCGCCGGGCGGGGATCGCCGGAGCCGCCATAGGCGTGATCGCGGCGGGCGCGGCCGCCGGTGTCGCCGTCGAGCGGCTGACCGTGGGCCGCGGCATGCGCAGGCGGGCCAGGCTGGCGCTGGACGCCTCGGGACCGTACGGCTCACTGCGCGGGCTGCCGGGCCGGGCGAACGCCGACGACGGCACCGAGCTGTACTACGAGGTCGACGAGGTCGACCCCGACGGCGGTACGGGGGCCGCCGGGAGCGGTGCGACCGCTCCCGGTACCGCCGGCACGCGTCGCCGCAGGCTCTTCGGCCGCAAGGCGCCCGCGCCCGTCACCGTCGTCTTCAGCCACGGGTACTGCCTCAGCCAGGACTCCTGGCACTTCCAGCGGGCGGCGCTGCGCGGACTGGTCCGCACCGTCCACTGGGACCAGCGCAGCCACGGCCGCTCCGAGCGGGGCCGGGCCCAGGCGGACGGGGTGACGGTGGGCATCGACCAACTCGGCCGTGACCTGAAGGCGGTCATCGACGCGGCGGCCCCCGAGGGCAGGCTGGTGCTGGTCGGGCACTCGATGGGCGGCATGACGATGATGGCGCTCGCCGAGCAGTACCCCCAGCTCGTCCGGGACCGGGTCGCCGCCATCGCCCTCATCGGCACGTCGAGCGGGAAGCTCGGCGAGGTCAGCTTCGGGCTGCCGGTCGCGGGCGTGAACGCGGTGCGGCGGGTGTTGCCCGGGGTGCTCAAGGCGCTCGGTTCCCAGGCCGAACTGGTGGAACGCGGCCGGCGGGCGACCGCCGATCTCTTCGCCGGGTTGATCAAGCGGTACTCGTTCGGTTCGCGGGATGTCGACCCGGCGGTCGAGCGATTCGCCGAGCGGCTCATCGAATCCACCCCGATCGATGTGGTCGCCGAGTTCTACCCGGCCTTCACCGAGCACGACAAGAGCCACGTCGTGCCCGCGTTCCGTGACGTCCCGGTGCTGATCCTGGCGGGCGACAAGGACCTGGTGACGCCCAGCTCGCACAGCGAGGCCATGGCGGACCAGCTCCCGGAGGCGGAGCTGGTCATCGTCCCGGACGCCGGTCACCTGGTGATGCTGGAACACCCGGAGACGGTGACCGACCGGCTGGCGGACCTGCTGGTACGGATCGGGGCGGTGCCCGCCGCGACCGACGTCGGCGGGCAGGGAAGTAACGTTGGCGGACATGGAAGCACCGCACAACAGCCTGGCGGCTGAGGCCGACGCGGGCGCCGCGCCGGGCACCGTCACCGTGAACCTGGCCGTCGAGTCCCCCGAACAGATGCAGGCCCTCGGCCGCCGGATCGCCACTGTCCTGCGCCCCGGCGACCTCGTGATGCTCTCGGGGGAGCTCGGCGCCGGGAAGACGACGCTGACCCGGGGGCTCGGCGAGGGCCTCGGGGTGCGCGGCGCCGTCACGTCCCCCACGTTCGTGATCGCCCGCGTCCACCCCTCGCTGACCGGCGGCCCCGCGCTGGTCCACGTCGACGCGTACCGGCTGGGCGGCGGGCTCGACGAGATGGAGGACCTGGACCTCGACGTGTCGCTGCCGGAGTCGGTGGTGGTCGTGGAGTGGGGCGACGGCAAGGTCGAGGAGCTGTCCGAGGACCGGCTGCACGTGGTGATCCACCGCGCGGTCGGCGACACGGACGACGAACGGCGCTCGGTGACGTTGGTCGGCGTCGGGGCGCGCTGGGCGCAACTGGGCGAGGACGTGGCCACCGAACTGCCGGGGCAGGCGTCCCAGTAGGGGGCCGTCGTGCGCGCTCAGTAGGGTGAACCTGTTCGGCACTGACCACGGGGGACACGCGCATGGAACACCTACGCCAGGACGACCCGGCCCGGATCGGGCCGTACGTCCCCCTGGCCCGGCTGGACGAGAGGGACGGCGGACACCCCGTCCCCGACCGCCGCTACATCGCGCGCAGCGCCGACGGCGAACGCACCGTCCTCGTCTGCGTCCCGCGTGCCGCCGCCGACCCGTCGCGCTGGGCCGAGGAGGTGCGGCACGCGCGCCGGTCGTCCGTCCCGCGCTTCCTGCCGGTTTCGGACGCGGCGGAGGCTGCAGGCGGGCAGGTGCCGGACGGTGTGGGCCCGACTCCCTGGTACGCGGCGCCCTACACCCCCGCGCTTGTGCTGCCCGCCGCCCTCGCGGCGCACGGCGGGCCGCTTCCGGAGCGGTTCGTACGGGCTTGGGGCGCAGCCCTGGCGCATTCGCTCGCGGCCGCCCACGCGCAGGGCGTGACGCATGCCGGAGTGAGCCCGTCCGCTGTCCTGCTGATGGCCGACGGGCCCTGGCTCGCGGGTTTCGGAGCGGTACGGGCCGCAGGGCCGGACGGGCTGAGGCGCCCGGACCTCGCGGGACTTGAGCCTGCCGCTCTCGCTCCGGAGCAGCTGTCCGGCGGCCTGCCGCGCCCCCTCGGGGACGTGTACGGCCTGGGGACGGTGCTCTCGTACGCGAGCACCGGTCAGGTCGTTCCCGAGAACGGGGAACTGCCCGCCGCCCTGCGCTCCGTGATCACCGCCTGCCTGGCCCGTGACCCGGCCGCCCGCCCGACGGCGGCCCGGGTGGCGGCGGAGCTGACGCGGGGTACGGGCGCGGCACCGGCATCAGCGACGTCGCGGGTGCTGCCCGCGTCGCAGGCCCCGCATGCTTCGCCCGCGCCGCAGGCCCCGTCCGCCCCGCAGGCCACGGTGCTGGACGGGGTCTTTCCCGTGCCGCTTCCGCCCCGGGTCCTCGCGGAGCTCGCCCGGCACTCGGCTGCCGTTCTCGCCGCCGAGCTGCCCGGTCCGCCGATACCGGCCGTGCCGGTCGGCCCGGTCGCCCGCAACGGGCGGGGCTGACGGCCGGTGCTCGCTCCTCTCAGCCACGACGATCCGCAGGACCTCGGCGGCTACCACCCGGTCGCCCGGCTCGGCAGCGGCGGCATGGGCACCGTCTACCTGGCCCGCTCGGACCGCGGTCGCACCGTCGCCCTCAAAACGATGCACGCCCGCATCGCGTCCGACCCCGTCGCCCGCACCCGCTTCCGGCTCGAAGTCGAGGCCGCCCGGGTCATCGGCCCCGTCCACGGCGCCCGGGTCTTCGCCGCCGACCCCGCGGCCGCCACGCCCTGGCTGGCGACCGAGTACGTTCTCGGGCCGCCGCTGGACGAGGCGCTCGATCTGGCCGGTCCCCTCCCGGAGCCCGCCGTCCGGGCCCTGGGCGCCCTGCTGTGCCGGGCCCTGACACAGCTGCACCTCTCGGGCGTCGTCCACCGCGACCTCAAGCCCTCCAACATCATGCTCATGGTGGACGGCCCCAAGGTCATCGACTTCGGCATCGCCCGTGCCATCGGGGACGAGCGACTGACCCGTACCGGAGCCGCCGCGGGTACGCCCGCGTTCATGTCTCCCGAACAGGCCACCGGCCAGGACCACACCGCGGCCGGTGACGTCTTCGCGCTCGCCGGTGTGCTCACCCGGGCGGCGAGCGGACACGGCCCCTTCGGCTCGGGACAGCCCGCGGACCTCCTCTACCGGGTCCGCTACGCCGCCCCGGACCTCACCGGCGTACCGGAGGGCCTGCTCCCGATCCTGGCCTGCTGCCTGAGCAAGGACCCCGCCGAACGTCCCACCACCACGGCACTCGCGGCCGCGCTCGCCCCGCCCCCGGGCGCCTTCGCCGAGCACCTCCCCGAATCATTGCTCCTGGAGATCGCACGCCGCGCGGCAGCGGTCTGGGCCGTCGCTCCGTACCGCCTGCCGCCCCCGGCGGACCACGCTCTCGCCGACACCGCGTCCGACGGCCCCCGCCGCCGCGGCCTGTCCCGTCGCGGGCTGCTCACCCTGGGCGGCGGCACCTTGCTCGGCGGGGGCGCGGTCGCGGCGGGACTCCGGTACCTGCCGGGCCGGGACGACCCTGCTCCGGGCAAGAGCGCCCCGCCCGCCAGGAGGCCCGCCTGGGACATGCGCTGGCAGGTGAAGGCGGACTACGGGGTCACCCCCCGGGTGCCGCCCGTGCCGCTCCTGCTGGAGGAACTGGTCGTCGTGTCGGTCAGCGCCAGTTCGCTCCAGGCCCTGGACCCGGTGTCGGGCGCGGGACGCTGGACGGACCCCGACGTGTGCCGCCCGCACCAGGTCACCACGGACGGCAAGCAGATCTACGCCATCGAGTACCCCTTCGAGGAGACCGACCCGCTCACCCTGTGCACCGTGGGCCTGGCCGACGGAAAGCTCACCACACCCTTCGCCCGGCTCCCGGACCTGGAAGGGCGCCATCTGGAGAACCAAATGCTCGGTGTCTCGGGCGGAACCGTGTACGTCGTGGGCGGCCACGGGCGCTATTCGACCGAGGGATTCCGCAAGGACCAGACCTGGTCCCTGCTGGCCGTCGACAGCCGTACGGGGGACGTCCGCTGGACCCGGCCGCTGCCGGCGCGGCCGGACGGGTCCGAGCGGCTGCACTTCCTGACCGCGCAGGTCCGGGGCACGTACCTGGTCCTCGTCCAGCAGTCCGCGGCGGGTCGGCTGACGCTGGCCGTCCTCGACACACGTACCGGACGGCGGCTGTGGGACACCCCGCTCGACGGGGAGCAGCACGCGTTCACCCGGGCCCGGCTCGCGGTGGACGACCAGCACGTGTACACCGCGTCCGGAGGTCTGCGCGCGCTCCGGCTGGCCGACGGCGGACCGGCGTGGCGGTTCACGCAGGGCCGCTCCGGGGCCGCGTACAGCCCGCCGACGGTGGACGGCGAGGTGGTCTACGTGGTGGAGGAGGGCCGGGGCGTCGTCTCGGTCGGCGCCTCGGACGGGAAGCTGCGCTGGGCGGAGAAGGGCCGGGCCGACACCGGGACGGTCCTCGACGTGGCACCCGCCGTGGGCGTCGACTACGTCTACAGCGCCGCAACGTCCGGGTTGACCGCCACTCGGCTGCGAACCGGTGTTTCGTCCCGCCCCTTCAGGGCCGCGCCCGGGAGCTACTACCCCCACGAGGCCTCCAAGGCGCTCATCGCGCTCGGCGACGCGTACGCCGCCGGTTACCCCCTGCTGTGAACTCACGGAAAGCGCTGTGGAAATGAAGCCCCTGGAATCCGGCGATCCGATCCGGCTCGGCCCGTACCACCTGCGCGGCGTCCTGGGCGAGGGCGGCATGGGCAAGGTGTATGTGGGACAGGACGCGCAGGGGCGCGCCGCCGCGGTGAAGGTCCTGCACCCCCATCTGGCGCACGACACCCACCTCGCGCAGCGGTTCGTCCGTGAGGCGCAGATGGCGCAGGCCGTCACCGGCGAGGGCGTGGCCCGGGTCCTGGAGGCCCGGACCGAGGGCGGACGGCCCTGGATCGCCACCGAGTTCCTCGTCGGCCCGACCCTCGACGAGGCGGTCCGCGCCCACGGCCCGCTCGAAGAGCCCGCCACCCGGGCCCTCGCCGTGGCGCTGGCACGGGCGCTGACGGTCATTCATGCGGCGGGACTCGTCCACCGCGACCTGAAACCCGCCAACATTGTGCTCACCTCGGCGGGCCCCCGGATCATCGACTTCGGTATCGCCCGGCCCGAGCACGGGTTCACCCTGACGGTGACCGGACAAGTCCCGGTGACACCTGGTTACGGTGCCCCCGAGCAGGTGCTGGGCCGGCGGGTCGGCCCGCCCGCCGATGTCTTCTCGCTCGGTGCGGTGCTCGTGTACGCGTCGAGCGGGCGGCGCGCGTACGAGGGCGAGCACGTCGCCGCCGTGCAGTACGAGGTCGTTCACGGCGAACCGCGGCTGGACCAGGTCCCGGCCGCGCTCCGGCCGCTCATCGCTCCCTGTCTGGCCAAGGAGCCCGCGCACCGGCCCGCGCCCGAGCAAATGGCCGGCGTCTTCGCCCCGCCCCGGGGTGCCGAACGGGTCTGGCGGCAGGGACCGCTCGCGCGGGATGTCACGGCGCGCGAGCGCAGCCTGCACCAGCTCACCACCGTGTCCGCCGCGGACCGTGGCAGCGGCGGTTCCGTCTCCCGCCGCCGTCTGCTGACCGCGTTCGCGGTCGGCGGGGCGGTGGTGGCGGCGGGTGGTGGGGCGGTGTGGTGGAACGCGCGGAAGGACGGCGCGGGGCCGTTCGATATCCCGCCCGCGGTGCAGACGCCTACGGCCCGCGCGCTGTCCGCGGAGCGGGGCGACTACGTCCACGGCCAGACGCCCGAGCCGCTGTGGAGCGTGGCCTCGGCGCTCGCGGAGCAGACCCCGGCGCCCCTGCCGGTACGCGATGTGATCGTCGCCGGTGGTGCCGCCGGAGGCCTCGTGGCACGCAGCGTCGTGGACGGTTCGGTGGCGTGGAAGGCGCCCGGGGTGGCGGCGAGCCGCCGATACGTGTCGCTCTCGGACCGGCTGGTGGCGGCGGCCGACGGCGACGGGGTGCTGCGTACCTTCGTCGCCTCCACGGGTGAACCGAAGTGGACGGCGGACGCGGATGTGGCCTGCGTCCTGGCCGCGGACGACGAGGCGGTGTACGTGGTCACGGGGGATGGCCGGGTGCGGAGCATCGGCTGGTCCGACGCCAAGGTGCGCTGGACCGTCGCGGCCGGAACCGGTCTCACCACGGAGTCCGGGGCGCGCGGGGTTGCCGCGCGGGGGCGCCTGGTGGTGGCAGGGGACCGTGACGTCGTCGCGTTCGCCATCGGCGACGGCCACAAGGTGTGGGCGCGCGAAGCGCAGTCCGTGAAGCGGCCCGGTCTCGCCGTCGCGGGGAAGACCGTCGTGGTGAGCGGCTCCCGGCTGGCCGCGCTGGACCTCGGCGACGGCAAGGAGCGCTGGGTCGCGGACAGCCCGGAGGAGGTGTCCGGGGTCCCCGTCTCGTGGGGCCCTCCCACGGTCCACGGCCCCCATGTGTTCGCGGCCGTCCTCGGCTACCCCCGGCGTCTGGGCATCGCTGACGGGAAACCGAGCGACTGGCCGTACGAGGGCCTCTTCCGGTGCGACCCGCCGAGCCCGCTCGTCGTCGCGGGCGACGGTCTCTGGTCGGTGGCCGTCAACAAGTCGGTGGGCGGGGTGAACGTCCTCGACCTGGTCCGCCAGCGCGAGCCGTGGGTCTTCCGGCTCATCAAGCACCCCGACCGCTACTGGCTCGCGGCCGACGGCGGGCGGGTCTTCCTGCTGGACGGTGCCTCGCTCACCGCGCTGCCGGTCTTCTGAAGAGCTCGTTCGAGTGCGGATTCGACTGTCCGGCACTCTTTCCGACAAGTCGTCGGTAAATGCTTGCGCAGGGCGCGGCGGTCGTGGTCACATGGATGGGAGAACTGGTTAGGTGTACCTAACCAGGACCTCCACCGGAGTTCCAGGAGGCATCCATGCCGACGCCCGAGCGTGACCCGCAGCCGCAGCCGCCGTCCGCCCTGTCGATGAAGGATCTGCTGGCCTCGTGCGCCGCCGCCACGGCGGTGTCCACGCCACCGGCCGAGCCGGTCGAGGAAGAGCCGGACGGGCTGCCGTCGCGGCGCGACGCGGCCTAGCCCGCGCAACGTGTCCCGCTACGGGACGACGACGACCTGCGTACCCACCAACGCGAAGTCCCACATCGCGTCCCCGTCGGCCCGGGACATCCGTACGCCGCCGGTCTTCAGTGACGGGTCCGGGCTCTTCATCGAGCCGTCCAGTGCCGCGCTGAACCCCACGGCCACGCCGTCCACCGTCGCGAACCGCACCACGTGCTCGATCATCACGCCGTCCGAGCCCTTGGTCGCGGCTCCCGAGCGCGGTGTGACCACCTTGTACGTCCCGGGCTGCGGATTCAGGGCGCTCGGCATGACGTCGAAGCTCCTGGTCACCTCTCCGGCCGCGTCGACGAGCCACACGTGGCGGTCGGCCAGGGCGTACACGACCCGTGTTCCGGTGCCGGAGCTGGCCGGGAGTGCGGCCAGTGGCTTCTTTTCCTTGGGCTTGTCGTGGCCGACGGCGGGTGCGCTGCTGGAAGCCTTCGGCTTGGGGGCGGCGACGGAGTCGGGGGCGTTCGCCGATGCCTGGTAGGCCAGGAAACCGACCGCGGCGAGAGCCGCCGCAGTGAGCCCGGCCACGATTCCCGAGCTGCCCCTTGCCACCGTGCGCGCCCCTTTCGCTCTGTATGTCGTACAAGCGTTTAGCGATTACGTCGTACTCGCGTGCGTTCTCGGTGACGGTAGCAGCCGGGGCCGGTCGTACCGGGACGCCGTACGGGACGCCGTGCCCCCGTCGGAGGAGCCGTAGGCTGTTTGCGTGCTCTTGCTCGCCGTGGATACCGCCACCCCCGCCGTCACCGTCGCCCTTCACGACGGAACCTCCGTCGTCGCCGAGTCCGGCCGGATCGACGCCCGAAGGCACGGGGAGCTGCTGCTGCCCGCCGTCGACCGGGTCCTCGCCGAGGCCGGGGTGAAACTCGACGCCGTGACGGACGTGGTCGTGGGCGTCGGCCCCGGCCCCTACACCGGGCTGCGGGTCGGCCTGGTCACGGCCGCGACCTTCGGCTCCGCCCTCTCCGTGCCCGTGCACGGGGTCTGCACCCTGGACGGTCTCGCGTACGCCGCCGGGCAGGCCGGCCTGGAGGGACCGTTCGCCGTCGCGACGGACGCCCGCCGCAAGGAGGTCTACTGGGCGCGCTACGAGGACTGCCGTACGCGTTTCACGGAGCCCGCCGTAGACCGGCCCGCCGACATCGCCGAGCAGCTCGCCTCAGTCCCCGTCGTCGGGGCGGGCGCGGTGCTCTACCCCGAGGCGTTCCCGGACGCCCGGGGCCCCGAGCACGTCAGCGCCGGTGCGCTGGCCGCCCTCGCCGCCGAGCGGCTCGCGGCGGGCGCGGAACTGCTGCCGCCGCGGCCGCTCTACCTGCGCAGGCCCGACGCCCAGGTCCCGAAGAACTACAAGGTGGTCACCCCGAAGTGACGAGCACGACTGCCGTACTGCGCGAGATGCGCTGGTGGGACATCGATCCGGTGCTGGCCCTCGAACACGAGCTGTTCCCGGACGACGCCTGGTCGGCCGGCATGTTCTGGTCCGAGCTGGCGCACGCCCGTGGCCCGCGGGCCACCCGCCGCTACGTCGTCGCCGAGGACCTCGCCACCGGCCGGATCGTCGGCTACGCCGGGCTCGCCGCGGCCGGTGAGCTCGCCGACGTACAGACGATCGGTGTCACCCGTGACCACTGGGGCGGCGGCCTCGGCTCCGAACTCCTCACCGATCTGCTGAAGCACGCCACGGCCTTCGAGTGCTCCGAGGTGCTCCTCGAAGTCCGTGTCGACAACACCCGGGCGCAGAAGCTGTACGAACGCTTCGGCTTCGAACCGATCGGCTTCCGCCGCGGCTACTACCAGCCCGGCAACATCGACGCACTCGTCATGCGCCTGACGGTGCAAGAGCCCGCACAAGAGACAGAGACTGACTGATGGCTGACGAACCGCTCGTACTCGGCATCGAGACCTCCTGCGACGAGACCGGCGTCGGCATCGTCCGCGGTACGACGCTGCTGGCCGACGCCGTCGCGTCCAGCGTCGACACGCACGCCCGCTTCGGCGGCGTCGTGCCGGAGATCGCCTCCCGCGCGCACCTGGAGGCGATGGTCCCCACCATCGAGCGCGCCCTGAAGGAGGCCGGGATCAGCGCCCGCGACCTCGACGGCATCTCCGTCACCGCCGGTCCCGGGCTCGCGGGCGCGCTGCTCGTCGGCGTCTCCGCGGCGAAGGCGTACGCGTACGCGCTGAACAAGCCGCTCTACGGGGTGAACCACCTCGCCTCGCACATCTGCGTCGACCAGCTGGAGCACGGCCCGCTGCCCGAACCGACCATGGCGCTGCTGGTCAGCGGCGGCCACTCCTCGCTGCTCCTCGCGCCGGACATCACCAACGACGTACGGCCGCTCGGCGCGACCATCGACGACGCGGCGGGCGAGGCCTTCGACAAGATCGCCCGGGTGCTGGACCTCGGCTTCCCCGGTGGCCCGGTCATCGACCGGCTGGCGAAGGAGGGCGACCCGAAGGCGATCGCGTTCCCGCGTGGACTGAGCGGCTCGCGCGATCCCGCGTACGACTTCTCCTTCTCCGGCCTGAAGACGTCCGTCGCCCGCTGGATCGAGGCGAAGCGGGCCGCGGGCGAGGACGTGCCGGTACGGGACGTGGCGGCGTCCTTCCAGGAGGCCGTGGTGGATGTGCTCACCCGTAAGGCCGTCCGGGCCTGCAAGGACGAGGGCGTCGACCACCTGATGATCGGCGGCGGTGTCGCGGCCAACTCGCGGCTGCGGGCACTGGCCGAGGAGCGGTGCGAGCGGGCCGGCATCCGGCTGCGGGTGCCGCGGCCGGGGCTGTGCACGGACAACGGGGCGATGGTCGCCGCGCTGGGCGCGGAGATGGTCGCCCGGAACAGGCCGGCCTCCGACCTGGAGCTGTCCGCGGACTCGTCGCTGCCGGTGACCGACCCCCACGTCCCCGGTGCCGACGCGCACGACCACGATCACGTGCACGAGATCAGCAAGGACAACCTCTACTCATGAGCGGCACGAGCGGTACGACCGTCGCACTGATGTGGGAGGCCCGCGCCACCGCCGGCCGGGGCCCCGAACTCCTGGAGTGGGCCCGGGCCCGAGCGGCCGAGCTGGCCCGCGAACCGCTGCGACGCGAGCTGCTGCGCGCCCCGCAGGACCGGGTCCTGGTCCTCACCTGGTGGGAAGGGGAGTACGGCGACGAGCTGCCCGAACTCCCCGAGCCGGACCCGGAGCTGATCACCCGCCCGGTGCACCGGTGGCGCTTCGAGTCGCTGGGGGCCGTCGAGTTCCCCGGCTGATCAGCCCTCGGCGATCGCGCGGGTTCCCCGGCTCATCAGCCCTCGGTGATCGCGCGGGTTCCCCGGCCATCGCGACAGCCCCAGTGGCCTGCTCGTCGGCCGCTCCGGTGGCCGCCCCGGAAGATTCTCAGAAGAATTCCGGTGGAGCTGTCGATCCGGCCGTCTCCCGTTCGACGCAAGGGTGAGAGGCGGGGAAGGACCCCGCCCTCCCGACCGAGGAGTCACCATGCCCCGCTTCATGTCGCTGATCCGCATCGATGAGCAGAACCTCCCCGACGAGAACCCGGGCCCCGAGTTCGAGAAGCGCATGGGAGCCCTCTTCGAGGAGATCACCAAGGCCGGAGTCATGCTGGAGACGGCCGGGCTCACCCCGACCTCGCAGGGGACCAGGGTCACCTGGTCCGGCGGCAAGCTCAGCTACACCGACGGCCCGTTCACCGAGACCAAGGAGGTCGTCGGCGGCTACGCCATCCTCCAGGCCAAGGACAAGGCGGAGGCCCTGGAGTGGACCAAGCGGTTCCTGCAGATCCACCCGGCGAACTGGACCGTCACCTCCGAGGTCCGCCAGATCGACGAGGCCCCGAGCATCTGACCGGCCCCGCTTGCCGCGTTCCCGCCCGGCTGCTCTGATGAGTGACCGTGACGGCAGTAAGCGCGAGGTCGGCGGTCGAAGCGGTCTTCAGGATCGAGTCCGCGCGGATCATCGCAGGTGTCGCCCGCATCGTGCGGGACGTGGGCATCGCCGAGGAACTCGCGCAGGACGCCCTGGTGGCCGCGCTGGAACAGTGGCCGGAGTCAGGTGTCCCGGACCGGCCGGGCGCCTGGCTCATGGCCACCGCCAGACACCGCGCGATCGATCTCGTGCGCCGCAAGGAGACGTACGCGCGCAAGCTCGCCGAGGTGGGACGGGCTCTGGCGGACGTGCCGCCGCTCGAGCCGCCGGAAACGGACGACATCGACGACGACCTGCTCCGGCTGATCTTCACCGCCTGCCACCCGGTGCTTTCCACCGCGGCCCGGATCGCGCTCACCCTGCGGCTGCTCGGCGGGCTCACCACGGAGGAGATCGCCCGCGCGTTCCTGGCCCCCGAACCGACCGTCGCCCAGCGCATCGTCCGGGCGAAACGGGCCCTGGGCCGGGAGGGCGTCCCCTTCGAGGTGCCGTACGGACCCGAGCGCGCGGCCCGCCTCGACTCCGTGCTCGAAGTCATCTACCTGATCTTCAACGAGGGGTACGCGGCGACCGCCGGTGACGACTGGCTGCGCCCTGCGCTGTGCGAGGACGCGCTGCGGCTGGCCCGGGTCCTCGCGGGCCTGATGGAGCGGGAGCCCGAGGTCCACGGCCTGGTCGCGCTGCTGGAGCTCCAGGCCTCGCGCACCGCCGCCAGGACCGGGCCGGACGGTGCGCCGGTGCTCCTCGCCGACCAGAACCGGGCCCGCTGGGACCACCTGCTGATCCGGCGCGGCGTCGCGGCCCTGGAACGGGCCGTGGCGGCGACGGAGGAGGGCGCCGGACTCGGCCCGTACACCGTGCAGGCCGCGATCGCCGCGTGCCACGCCCGGGCGGTGACGTACGAGGACACGGACTGGGCCACCATCGCCTCCCTCTACGCCCGCCTCGCCGCGATCGCGCCGTCCCCGGTCGTCGAGCTGAACCGGGCGGTGGCGGTCTCGATGGCGCGGGGTCCGGCGGCCGGTCTCGCCCTCGTCGACGCGCTGGCCGGCGACCCGGCGCTCAAGGACTACCACCTGCTGCCCAGCGTTCGCGGGGATCTGCTGGCCAGGCTGGGACGTACGGACGAGGCGCGGGCGGAGTTCGTACGGGCGGCGGGACTGACTCGCAACGAACGGGAGCGCGCGCTGCTCCTGGACCGCGCGGCAGGTGCGGACCGCGTCGGCCGATGAGCTCCGGACGTCGGCCCACGGCACCGTCATGTCGGTACCGGACCGGACGGCATGGTCGCGACGGTCCACGGCACGGTCCCGTCGGCCCACGGCACGGTCCCGTCGGCCTACGGCACGGTCGCGTCGGCCTACGGCACGGTCGCGTCGGCCCACGGCACGGTCGCGTCGGCCTACGGCACGGCCACGCCCATCGACTCGGCCGCCATCGCCTTCGGCGCGCCCTTCTCGTAGAACTCGTCGAGGTCGACGATCGTGAACCCCGCAGCCGTCAGCATCTCGGCTACCGGCCGGGTCAGGCGGCACCCGGCGAAGAGCCGTCGCTCCAGCGGATCGAGACGGCGTTGCCAGCGGCGTACGTTCTCGTCCTCCTCCGGCGCCAGACCGTGCTCCAGGAAGTGCAGGGTCGCACCGGGTTTGAGGACCCGGCGCACCTCGCGCAGCGCCGCGTCGGCGTCGGGGATGGTGCACAGTGCCCATGTCGACAGGGCGCCGTCGAAGGTGTTGTCCTCGAACGGCAGGTACTGACTGTCCAGGCAGGCGCGCCGCACCAGCGTGTGCCCCGCGTCGATCCGGTCACGCGCCAGCTTCCAGCCGAGATCGGACGGCTCGACCGCGGCCACTTCGGTGACGGCGTCCGGGTAGAACGGAACGTTGTGTCCGGAACCGAACCCGATCTCGATGATCTCGCCGTACAGGCCCTCGCAGACCCGGCGCCGCAACGGTTCGACCTGCTTCATTCCGCCGACGGCATCGGCGATCCGGGGCACGATACGTTCGGCATAGAACCCCATCGCGAACCTCCGTGTGTCCCTTTCCAGCATGGCACCGCGGCGGCCCCCGCGCACCGTGCCGCCCGCCGGCGAGGGCGCGCGGTCGGTAGGGTCTGGCCCATGTTTCGCCGCGCACAACTGCCGCCGCCGCCACCGCCCGTGGAAATACGTTCCTGGCCCGACCGTGAGGCGTTGCTCGCCGACCGGGCCGTGGTGCTCGGGGAGTTGGTGAGGACGCATGTGTCACCGGGACGACTGGTGACGCTGTGGCTGTGGGGAGCGCTCTGTGCGCTGGGCTGGTCGCTGGTGGGCGCGGCGCTCATCACGTTCGAGGAGACGTACGACATCTTCAGCGCCCTCCTCGCCGTGATCCTCGTCGGCATGGGCGCCTGCTGCGCGGTGCCGGCGATCGTTTTCGTCGTCATCGGCCTGCGTCGCGACCTCGAGGTGCGCCGACTGCTCTACGCCTGGGGCCAGTTGGACCGGGATCCGGTACGGGACGCGCGGTTGCGGATGCCGGGCGTCAGCCTCGTCTGGCTGCTGATGTCCTTCACGCTGTGCGCGCTCGGACTGTACGCGTGCATCGCCGTCCCCGCGACCGCCGAGGCGGCCCGGGACAGTTTCGGGCTGGTCGCCCTGGTCACCGGACTCGGGATGACCGGCTGGATCACCGGGCTGATCGGCATCACCAAGGCCTTCGCGCACCGCCGTTGGGTGCTGCGGGTGCTGATCGGGGCGCCCGCTCCGGAGCCGCTGTTCTCCGTCGGGGGCGGCGCGCACCGCTGAGTCGGGACCTATCCTGACCGGTACATGAGTCGCACAGGGGGTGGAGTGTCACATGGAGTGGTACTGGTGGGTGCTCATCATCTTCTGGACGGGCGGATTCGGGTGGGCCGTCGACAACGTCCGTACCGCGCTGCGCAACCGGCACACCCGCAAGCTGGAGCTGCTGGAGGCGGCCAAGGAGGAGCGGCTCGCCGTCGAAGCGGCCCACCGTCCGCCGGAGCCGGTCTGCGGCTGCACGCACCATCTCGCCAAGCACGACAAGCAGGGCAAGTGCCATGAGCGGGTCGAGGTGCCGACGGCCTGGGACGAGTCGAAGAAGCCGGTCCGCTTCGAGTCGGGCCAGTGCAACTGCCAGCAGTACGTGGGCCCTCAGCCGCTCTCGCAGGTGTACGCCGAGGATCTGACCGACCTGGCCTGAGACCGACCGGCAATTGGCGGGCGGCCCCCAGAATTGCTGGTCGGTCTAAGGGCTGTCCCGTCATCCCTGGTGGATCAGCGCGCGGCGTCAGATGCGGTGCATCGCAAGGCGGAGGGGCGCTCGCATGCTGGCTGTATTCGGGCGTTCCGACAACGCGGCGAGGTGCCGTAGCTGTCGTCGTGCGCCCGCCAGGGATTACGGGGCAGCCCTTAGGACGTCTCCGGTCGCACGGGGCGACCGATCAGCATCGTCGGGGCTCCGGCCACCCGGGTCAGGAAGACCGTCGCGGCGTTCGGCCCCTGGAGCTTCATCCTGCGGCGCAGCTCCTCCGGTTCGACGGCCGAGCCACGCTTCTTCACCGTCAGGACGCCGACCTTCCGCTCCCGCAGCAGCGCCTTCAGCTTCTTCATGTTGAACGGCAGCCGGTCGGTGATCTCGTACCCGGTGGTGTACGGGGAGTCGTACGGCTCGTCGCTCGTGACGTACGCGATGGTCTCGTCGATCAGGCGGCCGTCGCACCGCGCCACGATGTCGGCGACCAGATGGGCGCGGATGACGGCGCCGTCCGGCTCGTACAGATAGCGGCCGACCGCGCCGACGGGCGGGGCGGGCAGCGGGGCCGCGGACCACAGGGTGGCGCGGGCCGGGAGCACGGTGGCGCGGTACGAACCGGGCGCGAAGCCCTCGCCGAACCAGAGCACCGCCTCCTTCACGTCGCCGCCGTCCGAGATCCACTCGGCCTCCGACCGTGCCGGGATGGCCTCGTGCGGGATGCCGGGGGCGATCTTCAGTGCGGCGCGGGGGGCGTCGAGTGCGGCGCCGGTCGCCCAGGAGAGCGGCGGTGAGTACGCCTCGGGGTCGAAGATCCTTCCCCGGCCGCCGCGCCGGGCCGGGTCGACGAAGACCGCGTCGTACGGCGAGGTGTCGATCTCGGTGACATCGGCGCACCGCACCTCGATCAGACCGTCCAGGCCGAGCGCGACGGCGTTGGCGCGGGCCACCTCGGCGGTCAGCGGGTCGCGGTCCACGGCGAGGACGGAGATGCCCGCCCGCGCGAGCGCGATCGCGTCGCCGCCGATCCCGCAACAGAGGTCGGCGACGCGCCGCACCCCGCCCGCGGCCACGAAACGCCGCGCGCGATGGGTGGCCACCGATGTGCGGGTCGCCTGCTCGACGCCGTTCGGCGTGAAGAACATCCGGTACGCGTCCTCGGCGCCGAATTTCGCCACCGCCCGCTGGCGCAGCCGCGCCTGCCCCAGCGCCGCCGAGACCAGGGGGGCCGGGTGGTCGCGGCGCAGCCGGGTGGCGGTGGCGAGTTCCTGGGCGGGGTCGTACGACCGCAGCTCGTCCAGGAGCGCCGCGCCCTCGGGGGTGCGCAGGGCCATGAAGGAGGCGAGGGGGGAGTCGAGAGCGTTCACCCGCCCCATTGTGAGCCAGCCGGGTTGACCGGTGGACCGGGCGGCGGTGTCGGGCGGGGGCGCCTGTCCCCTGCTGGCAGGATGCGACGCCATGCATCTTGTGCGACAAAAGGAAGAATTAACCGTGAATCGGAGCGAATCGGGTGCGCGCGAATCCGGGCACGGACGGGCCGCCGGCGGGCGCCGGCCCGCCTGTGCGGTCCTGGCC
>NZ_JBHVFF010000161.1:0-19778 GCF_042801895.1 Streptomyces sp. NPDC057543
CAAGCAGCGAGCCAGGCACCACGACGTCGGCAAGACGGTCAAACGCGCCGAGTCGATCAAGGAACATCAAGCTCACCGACGTTAAACGTCAAGCTCAGAGGGTGATACGTGAGTTGATGTCCGGTTCATGATTCGCCGGCTACGAGTGCCTGCCCGAACTCGCCAGGTGGGACCTGGTGTCAGTGGGCCTGCAGCAATCGGCAGGGCGCCGAGGCCGAACGGGCAGGTGAGAGCGATCCACTCGGGCGTCTCAGTGAATCAGGCGACAGGTGCGTAAGGCTGCCGATTCGAGGGCCTTCCACTGCGGCACTATGAGCGGCCGTCAGCGACGACGAACTCACGACCGTACTGGAAACGGCAGGAGTGGAGAGCTCATGAGTGTCTCCGGACCCAAGCCCGATCGGGCGGCCACCAACGCCGGCGGCGACCCCACGGACCCCACGGACCCCGCGGGTCCCACCGGCCGGCTGGCCACCTGGCTTGCCGGCACCTCGCTGGGCGAGGTGCCGCATTCCGTGCGCGAGCGCGCCAAGCACCTGCTGCTCGACGGTATCGCCTGTGCCCTGGTCGGAGCCAGGCTCCCTGTCTCCCGCAAGGGCGTCGAGGGGATCACCGCGCTGGACAACGCCGGAAGCGCCATGCTGATCGGCTGGGGAGCCCGCACGACCAGCGCGTCGTCGGCGGCGATGCTCAACTCCAGCTTCATCCAGGGCTTCGAACTCGACGACTACCACCCGCTCGCCCCGTTGCACAGCAATGCGCTGGTCGTGCCGGCCATGCTCGCGGCGATCCCGCACGTCGGCGAGGTGTCAGGGTCCCGCTTCCTGCTCGGCGCGATCCTCGGCTATGAGACGGGGCCACGGGTGGGCATGGCCCTGGGGGGCCTGGAGATGATCTCCCGCGGCTGGCATTCGGGTGTGGTCTTTGGCACCCACAGCGCCGCGGTGTCTGCTGGGACGCTCTATGGGCTGAACGCCGCCGGATTCGAGGACGCCTTGGGGATGGCTGCCACCCAGTCGTGCGGCCTGATGTCGGCGCAGTTCGAGTCGATGGTCAAGCGGATGCAGCATGGCTTCGCCGCGCGCAACGGCCTGACCGAAGCCGCGCTCGCGGCGTCGGGCTACGTCGGTATCAAGCGGGTCTTCGAGCGGGAGTACGGCGGCTTCCTGTCCACCTTCGGAGAGGGGCACCGCCCCGACGCCGGGCAGATCACCGCGGGCCTGGGCGTGGTCTGGGAGACCGAGCGCATCGCGGTGAAGGCGTACGCCGCCATGGGCCTGCTGCACGCCGCCATCGACGCTGCCCTCCGCCTGCGGTCGGAGCACAAGCTGACGGCCGACCAGGTCGAACGGATCGAGATCGACCTGCCGGAAGCCGCCTATGGACACGGAGGATGGCGGGCGGTCCGGCCGCTCGAGCCGATTGGTGCCCAGATGAACGTGGCCTACACGGTGGCGGTGGCGCTCATCGACGGGGACGTGCTCATCGACCAGTTCGCCGAGGAGCGGATCAACCGCGACGACGTGTGGAACCTGATCGACCGCACGGAAACACGCCACGAACAGGCGTACGGCCGGCTCCCGGTCGATGAAAGGCTCACTACACGGTTGCGTCTGACCCTGAAAGACGGCGGGGTCTGCGAAGCGGTCGTCCGTCACCCCCGCGGCACCGGCGACCGCCTCCTGACCAACGCGGAGATCGTCGACAAATATCGCAGCCTGACTCACTCCGTGGTCTCCCCGGGCCGCCAGGCCGCCATCGAGAACGCCGTCCTCGGCCTCGAAGCCCTCGACGACATCTCCCAGCTGACCGCCCTGCTCACCCCCGCCGTGCGGCCCGCTCTGGATGAGATGAGACTGTAAATCGTTCCCTTCCGGCCCCGACGCCACCTGATGACCGCATCCGAACACCGAGCCGAAATGACCATCCGCTTCACCACCTGGGAGCAGATCACCGGCGTCACCGGCCGACTTACCGCGGCCTGAGCCCAGGCCGGCACCCGGCCCCACCACACCACGACGCACAGTCAGACACCCACACACCCAACAACGTGACAACGCCGCTTGCCGGACTCCAACTCGACGTGGGAAGCCGGGTCGAAGGCGATGTACTGCTGGCTGACGGCGGCTGTCAGCGCGCAGGACCGCCTGTCGCGTCGCGTGCGCGTGCACTCGAGTCAGGGGGTGAGCGCTGCGGCGAGCCGGGGCGAGTCGGTGTCGAAGAGGTCGTCCTCCACGTGATCGAGGGCGAGGCGGACGGCGCCGAGTGCGACGGCGCTGTGGTCGAGGGGTGAGGTGTAGATGGGAATCGGGAACAGGGTCTTGGCGCCGAGGTGCTCCTGGAGCGGGCCGAGCAGGGTCTTCCCGGCGCGGCTGAGGCCGCCGGAGAGGATGACGCACTCGGGGTCGACGGTGAGCACGACGGCGGCGGTGCCGGTGGCCAGGTGTTCGGCGAGCTCTTCGATACGGGCTCGGGCGTCGGGGTCGCCGGCTTCGGCCGCGCGGAAGGTGCTCTCACGGTCCTCCGGCCAGTCGACCATGGCCTGGAGGGCGGCCTGCCAGCGCGATTCGGGCAGTACGCCAATCTCGCCGGCGGCACCGTGGACGCCCGGCAGCAGGCGGCCGTTGAGGACAACGCTGGCGGTGATGTGCCGGCCGGCGATGATGTTGACGAAGTTGTCGGTGTCCCGGCCGGTACCGAGCCAGCGTTCGGCGAGGGTGGCGAGCCGGGCGTCGTTGCCGACGACCACCGGCACCCCGTCGAGCACGGCCAGGCCCTCGGCGAGGTTGTAGCCGACCATGTGCGGGAGCCGGTTGCTGTGAACCACGCGTCCCTCGCGGTCGATGATTCCGGTGGTGGCGGCGCCGATGGCCAGGACCTCGGTGCGGCTGATGCCGGCCTCGCGGATCGCGGCATCGATTGCCTCGCGGACTGCCAGCACACGGCCGTCCGCAGGCGTGAGCGGATCGAGCGGCCGAGTGTGCTGGGCGCGCTCGGTGCCGGCCAGGTCGGCGACGAGCACATTTACTTCGTGGACCGCCAGATCGACGCCGAGTACATAGCCGTAGTCGGCCCGGAACCTGTACCACTTCGCGGGGCGTCCCACTCGGCGCTGCTCCGCCTGCGGCACGAACTCCTCGGCGAGACCGGCTCCGACCAGCGCGAGCGCGGCGTCCTCAGCAGTGTTTCGGGACACGCCGGTGGCCTTGGCGAGGTCGCGCAGCGTCAGCTGCTCCGCGCCATGCAGTGCCCGCAGCACCGCCACGGTGTTGATTCGCTGCAGCAGCGATCGGTCGCCGCCTGCTAGACCCATGCGAACCCTCTCTTGACAGCGCTACTTCTTGCACAACAAACTCTAGCAAGTTTTTTTACTCAGTGACTAAAAAAATCATCTGCGCACCGCCCCACCCTCACGGCGGTGGGCGCCGGCCCTCCACCAGGGCATCAACGGCGATCTCGGCACCCGGAATCACCCCCATCACCTGATTGCGGTTTCACCCACACCCAGGCTCTTCCGTTGGGCCGGGAAGGACATCCACCATGCGAAGCAGAGCGATGCTCTCCGCACTCGCGTTCACCGCCGCACTCGCGCTCTCCGGCTGTGCGGCCGGCGCCTCCGGGAACGGTTCCGCCCAGGGCGACGGCTCCCAGGGCAAGGTCACCCTGACCTTCCTCACCTTCGAGACCCCGAACCTGACGGCCAAGTACTGGGACGACGCGATTGCCCGGGCGTCGGCCGAGGTGCCGGGCGTGACCATCAAGAAGCTGGTCGCACCGTCCGCGGACCGGGTCGGCTACGCCAAGCAGCTCGCTGCCTCCGGCCAGCTGCCCGACATCATGATCGCGGTGTCGCCGAACGGCTTCGCTCAGGCCGGACAGCTCGCGCCGTGGACGGACGCGGAGCTGGTGGACTTCGTCTCGCCGCACTCCAACCCGATCGGTGGCAAGGTCTACCAGCTGCCGTACAACACGCAGCCCACACCGCTCGTGTACTACAACAAGTCCGACTTCGCCGCGGCCGGGATCAAGGCCCCGCCGAAGACCTACGCCGAGTTGCTCGACGACAGCGCCAAGCTCAAGGCCAAGGGCATCAACCCGTTCGTGGTCGGCGGCGGTGGCAAGGACACCTGGGCCGACATGTACCCGCTGATCAGCACGGTGGCCACCGACACCTACAAGCAGACCCCGGACTGGCTGGCGCAGAAGGCCGCGGGCAAGGTCAAGTTCACCGACCCGGCGTTCACCAAGGCGGCGGCCAAGGTCGCAGCTTTGTCGAAGAACGGCTACGTGGACACCGCCGGCCTGTCCCGCTCCTACGCCAACAACGAGCAGGCCTTCCGCGACAACAAGGGTGCGATGTACCCGATGGGCTCGTGGTTCGCAGCTTCGGCCGACGCCAAGAAGCCCGGCTTCGACGTCGGCGTGTTCCCGTGGCCGTCCGACGACGGATCCCTGGTGGTCCCGGCCTACACCGGTGGCGGCATGTCGGTCTCGTCCAAGGCGCCGAACGTCGACCTGGCCAAGAAGTGGGCGCTGGCGTTCATGCTCGACAAGACCTCGCTGGACAACTCGGTGAAGAGCGACGGCGCGATCATCGCGCTCAAGGACTACACCCCGCCGTCCGGCATGGGCCCTGTCTACACCGAGACCGTGAGGCTGTACCAGGACGCGGCCAAGCAGAACGCGATCGTCAACGCGTTCTCCATCGAGACCGGTGACGGCTCCATGCCCGCGGGTCTCGCCGACAAGGCGGCCGCTGGCGTCGCCGACCTCATCAACGGCGAAAAGACCGCAAGCCAGTTCGGCTCGTTCCTCGACGACGAATGGGCCAAGGCGAGCCGGTAACCGTCCACCGGCCACCCTCCCCGGTCCCGCAGGGAGGGGAGGGGCCGGCGTCGTCCGCACCACGGCATCGGGCACCGGGCCCGAAGAGCAGGAGACCAGGAGACCACCATGTCCGCGACACTCACTCGCCCTGCGGGCACCCGTTCCCCAACCGTACGACGGAGCGCGCGCCCACCAGCCGGCGGCAGGTTGTTCCGGAAAGCCCTGCACTTCCTGACCTTCGGCGCTCCCGGCCTGCTCGCCTTCCTCGTCTTCGTCCTGATCCCGATCGGCATGACGGTCTGGACCGGATTCACCAACCGCAACCCCGCCAACCCGCCGACGAGATGGGTCGGCCTGGAGAACTACACACACCTGCTCCAGGACTCCGACGTCACCAGGGCGCTGAAGAACACGCTGATCATCACGGTCATCGTGACCGTCGCGGCCAAC
The DNA here is from genome assembly GCF_042801895.1 of Streptomyces sp. NPDC057543. Taxonomy (NCBI): domain Bacteria; kingdom Bacillati; phylum Actinomycetota; class Actinomycetes; order Kitasatosporales; family Streptomycetaceae; genus Streptomyces; species Streptomyces sp. NPDC057543. Next base: position 5,278 of record NZ_JBHVFF010000161.1, read on the forward strand.
GTCCTGGGCCTGGCCATCGCACAGCTTCTGGACCGGCGCGGCTGGCTGTACAACGCGCTGCGCTCGGTCTTCTTCACCCCGGTGGTGCTCAGCTCCGTGGTGGTCAGCGTCATCTGGCAGACCATCCTCGCCGACGACGGCCTGCTGAACTCGGCGCTCCGCGGCCTGCACGTGACCCACCCGCCCGGTTGGCTGTCGGATCCAGACCTCGCCCTGTACTCGGTGGCCTTCATCCTCACCTGGCAGGTCCTGGGGTTCTGCGTCGTGGTCTACCTGGCGGGCCTGGCCGGTGTCCCGGCCGAGTTGCTGGAGGCCGCCGAGATCGACGGCGCCGGCCGGGTAACCCGGTTCCGCCATGTCACCTGGCCGATGCTGGCGCCGGCGCTGACCATCAACACCGTCATGCTGCTGATCACCGGCTTCAAGGCATACGACCAGATCCAGGTGATCACCAATGGCGGGCCCGGCAACGGCACCACCTCCACCATCGCCTTCCAGGTCGTGCAGACGACCTTCACCGGCAATCACATCGGCTACGGCGCAGCGATGGCGACCCTGATGCTCGTCATCATCGCGGCGATCTCGGTCCTCGCCCTTCGCATCCTGCAGCGACGGGAGGTCACGCTGTGAACGCCGGCAGCGGACCCCGCACCCCGTCCCGGGTCCGGCCCATCGCCGCGACCTTCGTGACCGCCGTCTTCTTCCTGCCGCTGTACGAAGTCCTCGTCAACGTCTTCAAGCACGGTCAGGACATCACCGCCCACCCGGTGAGCCTCCCGATTACGCCGACACTGGCCTCGGTCCAACAGGTCACCTCCCGCCCCGACCATCTGTTCTGGTATGGCCTGATCAACAGCGTCGAGGTCACCGCGATCTCCATCACGGTGCTGACCGTGGTCTCGGCGATGCTCGGCCACTACCTGGCGCGCTTGCCCGGCCGGGGGGCCAAGGCGGTGCTCGCGGTACTGCTGTGCGGGCTGATGATCCCGCCCGCGGTGATCCTGGAACCGATCACCGAGGTACTGCGCTCGCTGGGACTGATGACCACGATCCTCGGCCTGGTTCTGGTCAACGTGGGCTACTACGTGCCGTTCGGGGTGTTCGTCTTCACGGGATTCGTGAAGACCATCCCGGTCGAGTTGGAGGAGGCCGCGGCGCTCGACGGCGCCGGACGCTTCCGGATCTTCTGGCAGATCGTCTTCCCGCTGCTGCGGCCGGCCTCCGCCAGCGTGTTGATCTTCCTCGGAGTCTGGATCTGGAACGACTTCCTCAACCCGCTGATCCTGCTGGGCCCGGCCAGCGGAACAACCGTCACCGTCGGCATCTACCGCGCGATCGGCGAGCACCAGAGCGACTTCGGACAGGTCTTCGCCCTCATGTTCCTGGCGACCCTGCCCATCCTCGTCTTCTACCTGGCTTTCCAGCGGCACTTCGTCAAGGGCCTGACCGGCGGGGCGACCAAGGGCTGACGCCCCGGCGACAGCAGCCACCCAACCCTACGTACGGGAGTACCTCTTGAACCCCACCGTCACTGCCGGGCCCGACACGTTCATCACCGGCACCACGCACAGTCCGATGGACCGTCCGCTCACTTTGGTGATCCTCGGCGCCGGAGCACGCGGTGCCGCGTATGCCGACCTCGCTGCCAGACGCGCCGATGCGGCGCGTGTGGTCGCCGTCGCCGAGCCACGCGAGCAGGTCCGCGACACCTTCGCCGCCCAACACCACATCGCCCCGGAGTACCGGTTCGAGCACTGGCGCGACCTGCTCGCCCGCCCGCGCCTGGCCGACGTCGCGGTCATCGCGCTGCCGGACGCCGACCACGTCGCCACGGCCGTCGCCCTGGCAGACCTCGGCTACCAGCTCCTGCTGGAGAAGCCGATGGCCACCAACGAGGCCGACTGCGAGGCCATCGCCGCGGCCGCACGGCGCAACGGCACCGCCCTGGCTCTCACCCACGTCATGCGCTACACCCCCTACACCGCCAAGCTGAAGCAGCTCCTGGCCGAAGGCGCGATCGGCGACATCGTCTCGCTCCAGCACCTGGAACCCATCGGCTACTACCATTACGCGCACTCCTTCGTGCGCGGCAACTGGCGCCGCGAGGACGATTCCTCCTCGCTGCTGCTGGCCAAGTCCTGCCACGACATCGACTGGATCACGGACGTCGTCGGAGGGCGGGTGGCGCGGGTCAGCTCCTTCGGCTCGCTGACCCACTTCCGGCCCGAAACCGCCCCCGGCGGCGCCACGGACCGCTGCGTCACCTGCCCGCTCCAGGACACCTGTGCCTACTCGGCCACCACGCTGTACCGCGAAGGCCTGCGCAACGGCGGCACCAAGCAGTACTTCACCCGGATCATGAGCGAAGGCGATCTGACCGAACAGGCGGTGACCGCCGCGCTGACCGACGGCTCCTACGGCCGCTGCGTCTACCACTGCGACAACGACGTGGTCGACCACCAGGTGGTGAACCTGGAGTTCGATGGCGGGGTCACCGCGTCGTTCACCTTGACGGCGTTCACCCCGCTCGAGAACCGTCACACGAAGATCTTCGGCACTCAAGGCCAACTCACCGGAGACGGCCGTCACATCGAGGTCTACGACTTCCGCACCGAGACCCGCACGATCCACGACACCTCACTTGACGGATCGTCAGCCGCTGAAGGGCACGCCGGAGGTGACGACGCGATGTTCAACGCCTACCTCGACGCCCTGCACAGCGGCCGCCCGGAGCTCATCGTCTCCGGCATCGACGCCAGCCTGGTCGGCCATCGCGTGGTCTTCGCCGCCGAGCGCGCCCGCCTCGCCGGAGCCGTCGTCGAGCTCTGATTCCAGACCTCCGCCGCCCCGGCTCACGACCGGGGTGGCGGGTGCACCACTGCAACCCCCGATCCAAACATCACGGAAAGGAAGCACAGCCATGAACCCACGAACCGGAGTGCGGAGATTGAGGCCCCGAGCCCTCGCAGCCGCCGCGATGGCCCTTTCGCTTGCCACGACCGGCTCCGTTGCCATGAGCACGCAGTCCGCCGTGGCAGCCGTCAGGCGGGTCGCCTCCGACGTCGCGATCGACGCCGGATACCTCCACCTGAGGCTGAGCGACACCGGTCAGGTCACCGCCCTGACCGACCGCCGGACCGGTAAGGACCACATCGTGGCCGGGCATGGCACCGTCCCGCTGGTCAGCCTGATGGTGGACGGCCGGCAGGTGCAGCCGACCAAGCTGACCCTCGGCTCCAACAACACGCTCGTGTTCACCGGCGCCGACGGATTCGAGATTGATGTCGCCGTCCAGGACAAGACGACCTACTCCACCTTCACCGTCACCAAGGCCGTCGCGCCCGGTGCCGGCGACCTGCAGACACTGCTGTGGGGCCCGCTGCCGACAGACATCACCAAGACACTCGGCGAAGCCGCCGGCATCGTGCGCGACGGCGGCTTCGCCGTCGGGATGAAGCCGCTGACCGACCGGACCGAGGGCGGCTGGCCGCGCGAACAAGTGGACACCTCTGTCGGCTGGCAGGACGAGGTCACGACCAACCCCTCCCACCTCCAAGTGGCGCCGAACCTGGAGGAGTGGAGCGTCGGCGCCCGCACCCCGTGGGGGACGCTGCTGCGCGCCTTCACATTCGACTACACCAAGAAGCGAAACCGCCCGACCACGGTCGACGGCGGCCCCGCCTACCCGATCCCGGCAGGGCCGTTGCCAGGGAGTCAGGGCTCCGTCGTCGGCTCGAGCATCGCGCTGTTCGGCACCACCCCGGACATGGCGCCGACGGTGCTGTCGGCGATAGCGACCGGCCAAGCCCTGCCGTATCCGACGATCAACGGACAGTGGCAGAAGACCGCACAGGCCACGTCCCAGTCCTTCCTAGTGCTGTCCGATCTGAACACCGGCAACGTGGAGAAAGCCGCCGCGTACGCGAAGGCCGCCGGGATCAAGGTGGTCTACTCGCTGCCCGGCAGCAACGGCCCCTGGCAGTCTGCCGGGCACAACCAGTTCAACAGTGCATTCGGTGGCAGCGACAGCGCAGCCGCGGACCTGGTGAGCAAGGCAAACGCCAAGGGCGTCCAGGTCGGGACGCACACACTGTCGGACTTCATCGGCTCGAACGACGCCTACGTCACGCCGACGCCCAGCCCTGACCTGGCGCTCGGGCAGAGCACCGAACTGGCCCGGAGCCTGGCCGCCGGGGACACCACCGCCTACCTCACCAGCTGCGCGCCGCTGGCGGACGGCGTCGGAGGCCAGCGGCTGCTGATCGGCCGCGAATTCATCACCTACGACTCGTCCAGCACGGTCGACGGGCAGTGTCAGATCACGGGCCTGAGCCGCGGGCAGTGGGGCTCCACCGCCACGGCCCACGCCGACGGCGCCACGGCCTCGCGGCTTCCGCAGAACCAGTACGGCGGGGCCCTGGGCAACCTGAACATCATCAACTCGATCGCCACGCGCTTCTCGAACATCTGGAACACCACCGGCGTCAGGGCGATGTCGTTCGACGGTCTGGAGTCGGCCTCGCAGTCGGGCTGGGGAGCCTACGGCATGGCCGACCTGGTCAACGGCACGTTCCGCCAGCAGAACGCCAAGGACGGCTTCATCTCCGAGACCAGCCGCATGGGCTCGAACATCTGGGACGGCCTGTCCCGGGCCAGCTGGGGTGAGGTCGGCTCGACCAGCATGAAGCAGGTCTTCATCAACAACACCTACTACCGGGACAACTACCTTCCCGGCATGCTCGGCTGGATGTCCCTGCGCAACAGCCTCCAGACGGTGGAGGACGACCTGGCCCGCGGCGCCGGCCTCAACGCCGGAGTAGGATTCCAGACCTCGGTGTCCGCCCTGAACGCCGGATCGAACACCTCCGCATTGCTGGACGCCGTCAAGCAGTGGGAGACGGCACGCAACCTCGGCGCGTTCACCGCCGAACAGCGCGCACAGCTGCAGAAGCAGTCGACGCACTGGCACCTGAGTGTCGTCACCCCCGGCCGGTCCTGGTCGCTGCAGGAGCTCGACGGCTCCGGCAACCCCGTCGGCTCCGCGCAGACCGTCACGGCCCCGACCCCGGCGTTCACCACGACCGGTCTGCCCGCACTGGCGGCGAGGAAGCTGTACGAGGCACGGGTGGCCACCAACAGCCCGGGAACGGTCCGCTACTCCGTCACCTCCGGCTCGCTGCCCGCCGGCCTGACGCTCAACCCCGACACCGGCGGCATCACCGGCATCCCGAAGACCTCGCAGAACGTCACCTTCACCATCACCGGTAAGGGCGGTCCTGGAGTCGCCGACGCCCACGGCACGTTCACGACCGGCACCGTGGGCGCCGCTCCGGCGGTCGACCTGAAGGCGGGAAGCGGCTTCGCGACTCCGGGCGGATCGGTCAAGATGACCGCGACCGTCACCAATCCCGGTACGAGGCCGATGTCCGGGATCACCGCGACTCTCGGGCTGCCGTCCGGCTGGACCACCTCTGCGGCAAAGGCGACTGTCGCCACGATCGCCCCGAGAGCAACGGCGACCGTGTCCTGGACCGTGAACATCGCGGCCGATGCCGCCCCTGGCACGCAGACCAGTGAGGTGTCGGTGTCCTATCCCAAGGGACCTGGCAGTACCGATGTCCCACTGGAGTTGCCGGTCGCCTTCACCAGCCTGGCAGCGACGTTCAACAACGTGGCCATCACCGACGACTCGGCGCCGTCACCGGGCAACTTCGACGGCTACAGCAACAGCTACTCCGCGCAAGCACTGTCGGCGGCCGGCGTGAAAGCCGGGGCGACCCTGACGTACAACAAAACCGAGTTCACCTGGCCTGACGCCGTGTCCGGAGCCAAGGACAACACCACCGCCGACGGCCAGATCATCCCCGTCTCCGGCACCGGCAAATCCGTGGCATTCCTCGGATCCGGCGTCGGCAACCCCTCCGGCACCGTCACCGTCCACTACACCGACGGAACCACCTCGACCGGCACGCTCGGCTTCCCGAACTGGATCACCGACAACCCGACCGAGTTCGGCGCCCAACCGGTCATCACCACCACCTACCGCAACACCCCGTCCGGACCGGCCAACCACGGAAACAACTACCGCGTCTACTGCAACAGTGTGCCGCTGACCCCGGGCAAGACCGTCGCCGCCGTGCAACTGCCGCAGAACTCGTCACTGCACGTCTTCGCCCTCGGCGTCGGCTGACCATGAAGTGAATCTCAGCAGGGCCGGGGAGCCGGAACGGAGCGTCAGTCACCACACCGGTCCCCGACCCTGTACGGGTCGGCGGCAGCAGCTCGGTTCGTCCAGGATCGCCGCCCCGGCCAGCTCGACGTATTCGTGGCCGGGCCGCGGTCCGGGGCAGGGTCGTCGTGGTCGACGCCATATACCCGGCGCCGCATCAGCTCGTCCATGCGGGCAGGATTGCACCGACCGCTGTCAGAAGGTGCGGCTACGGGGCGACTTCGTACGTCACGACTGCCCGAACTGTGACGCGCCCGCCGGACGCGCCTGCCACACCCGGGGCGGGAAGACCGCCGCGAAGTACCACACCCCGCGCTTCGTCCTCGTCCCCGCGCTCCGCGAGGAACTGGAGATCCCCGTCCCCGCCGACCGCCTCCCAGGCCGCGTGTGGAAGCAGGGCCCCGCGGTGACCCGCGCCCCGGCCACCAGGCCGACCGCGGGCAGCGCCCGGCCCATCCACACACCCGGCGGGACCCGCCTCCTCCTGCGCCTGCTCCAGGCTCTTCCCCCAGGGCCGACGACCGTCACCGACCGGTCTCGGGTCGGCGGAGGACCCATCCGGCGACGACGCGGGGTGACGGTGGCCGAGCGGTGACGGGGCCCGGCGAGAGCCGCTTCTCCCGGAAATAGGCGCGAACCCGCTGGTAGCTGCCCTGATAGCCGAGCGGCACAATCTCCTCCCACACCGTCCAGGCGTTCGTGCAGCCTTGGTTCCAGCGGTCATGGAGCACGAAGCAGACGCTGGGATGGACCCCTCCGAAGATCCGCACCCCCGAGGCGGCGGACCGCTGGACCTGGCTCGTTCTTGCCGCCCACACCCAACTCCGCCTCGCCCGGCCCTTGACGGAAGCCTTCCGCAAGCCCTGGGAGCGCCCCGCGAAGCCGGGCTGGGTCGCCTCCCCCTGCCCGCGTCCGCGGGTAAACGCCAAGCCAAGGCTCAGGTGCTAGGGGCTGTTATCGCTGCGGCGGGGCCGCGTTGGGAGCGGGGGGTTTTGTCGCCCACGCGCTTGGGTTCGATGGTGCGGGGATCGACGGCTTCGCCCGGGGCGCCTTCGTGGTAGGGCCCGTCGGGGTTGGCGTCGCGGTCGTGCGGGAGGAGGAAGAAGACGCGACGGAGCTGGAGCCCGCTGTCGGGGTCGGCTTCGGCGTGGGCGTCAAGTTCGGTGTAGCCGACCATGCGGCCGTCGCGTTCGTAGCGGGGCTTGCCGCGGCGGCGGGTGGTCTTGTCGAGGGCCTGGCGTACGTAGTCAAGGTCATCGGGGTTCTCCAGCCACACCACGGCACTTTCGTGGCGGAGATCGCTCTCGTTCAGCAGCGAGCTCATGGCTGCAGCCCCTTTTCGTTGTCGACGGCCCGTTGCGGGCCGGGGTGGATGTGGTGAGCACGATCCCTGGTGGAGGCACCGTGTTCATGGTAGGCCGGGTTGGCGGGTGTGTGTCGGGCGCTCTGGTCAGGCATGGTCGACCTGGGGTTCTTCGTCGGTGAGAAGTCCGAGGCCGGGGTAGTACTTCTTGCCGCTGGACTTCATCATGTCGGCGGGTGAGGCGAGGGAGAGTTCCTGGCGCACGCGGGTGGCGAAGGCGCGGGCGGTGGCGGGGCGGATGCCTTCGCCGGCGCTGCACCAGCTGCTGTAGGTGGTGTACAGCAGGCCTTGTTCTACGCGGAGGTCGCCTGGGGCGCGTTCGGCGGCGCGGTCGCCGTTGTCGGTGGTGCAGCATTCGGTGAGGAAGCGGCCGATGTGGTCTTCGGTGGTGGCGTAGGCCTCGGTGGCGGTGCGGACTGTCGCGGGTCCGGCGAGAGGGTCGCGGGTGTCGAGGTATAGCTGGGCGCCTTCGATGAGCCACTGCAGGATGCCGGGGCCTTCGCTCTGGACGAGTTCCTTGGCCAGGTTGTCGATCTTGCGGGCGGCGGGGACGACGCGTTCGAAGGGGATCAGGCGGATCCGGCGCCAGAAGGCGTGGCCGCCGGTGCCGACTTCAGGTCGGTGGTTGCCGAGCAGCCAGAGTTTGTGGGTGGGGTTGAAGCTGAAGAAGTCCTGGCGCATGCGGCGGGCCATGATGCGGTCGCCGCCGGTCAGGAGTTTGACCCGGGATTCGTCGAACTTGTCGTTGGGCTTCAGTTCGGAGCACACGACGATGCGCCGGCCGTGGAGTTCGGTGAGTTCGGTGGAGTGCTCGGAGAACTTGCCCTTCTCCATGAGGAAGCCGGGTGGGGCGGCCTGGGCGTAGTCGCCGAGGATCTGGGTCATGACATCGAGCAGGACCGACTTGCCGTTGGCGCCGGTGCCGTAGAGGAAGGGCAGGACCTGGGCGCCGACGTCGCCGGTGACGGAGTAGCCGAGGAGCAGGTGGAGGAAGTGGATGGTCTCCTCGCCCTTGGCGTCGTCGCCGAAGGTGTCGTGGAGGAAGCGGTGCCAGCGGGGGGTGGGCATGGTCTCGGGGGCGACGCTGGTGGCCCGGGAGTGCATGTCGGCTTCGGGGTCGGGCTTGTGGAGGTGGCCGGTGTGGAGGTCGACGACGCCGGCCGGGGTGCACAGGGCGTAGGGGTCGCCGTCTAGGACGTCGGGGTCCAGAGCGAGTGCCGGGGAGGCTTTGGCCTGGGTGAGCATGGCCTTGATACCGGGGGTCGACATGGAGCGTCGGCGGTGGGAGGCGAGGTCGCGGTCGGTGAACTGGCCGGTCGGGTCGGTGGCGGGCATCTGCTCGGCCAGATCACCTGCCGCCCATACTGCGGCCTTCTCACCTCCGGTGCGCTTCCAGCGGTACTGGTCCCAGTGGTACCAGCCAAGGCCTTCGACGTGGCGGAACTGGTCGCCGAACATCACCGCGAACAGCTTGGCGTTGCCGCGGTCGGTGAGCAGTCCCGGAAGCTGGCCCGACTGCGGTGGTGGCTCGTGGACGGCCGCGGTTCTCTGTTGGGCGGGCAGGCTGGGGTGTGCCGCCTGGACTTCGAGATCGAGCATTTGCTGCGCTGCGGCAGTGGCGTCGAAGCGTGGGCTGTCGGCGCTGCTCATGGGCGTCCTTTGAAGTGGAGCGGCCGGCTTGCGCCGGCGGACAGGGCAGAGGTGATGACGGCGAGGCTGTGGCGGCTGCGATGGGGACGAGCAGCGTCGGCGGCCGCGGTCAGCAGGTCGCGTGCTTGGCTGTCGGTGAGGTGGCCGGAGGCGATCAGGCCGCCGGCGGTGTAGGCGGCGCGGTTGAGTTTCTCGGTGAAGGCGGTGCCCTCAGTGGCGGCAGCGCAGTCCTTCACCTGGTCGAGTAGCGGTTCCAGGAGCCGGTTGGCGCGTTGACGGGCGGGGCGCGGGGGGCCGGGGCGGGGTGGCGGAACCTCGGCAGGTCCGTTGTTAACCGGGTGGCCTGTGCGCTGGAGTTCGGTGGCAAGCCAGTCAGGCAGGATGGCGGGAAGCCGGGCTGCCCCGACCGGTCTGTACCTGCCGGCGGACGTGCGGCGTCAGCGCACCGTTCGTGCTGGGCGACTTCCTCCTTGTCGGCGGCCCTCAGCCTGGCACCGAGGGCACATGGGTGCAAGGCATTCGCGAGGAACTGGAGATCGTCGCCGAATGACCGCGTGTGGCACCCGATACTGCCCACCTTGAGGTCCTCGCGCTGTGTGCACACTCGGCGCCTGACTTCAGATCTCATGCCCGCCGGGTCGTGGCGGTCCGGGTGTGGGTGAGTCGGGCGCGGAGCCGGGCTGCGTCCTGTCCGGGCGGGAGGCCGTAGGCACTGCGGTACTCACGGTTGAACTGGGTTGCGCTCACATACCCGACCGCCTGCGCGATCTGGGCTGCCGTGGCGTCGCCTGCGGCCAGACATCGCCGGGCCTCCTGCAGCCGCAGGTGTTTCTGGTACTTGAGCGGGCTCATACCCGTCGCTGCCTTGAAGTGCCGGTGCAGACTGGCGGGGCTCATGTGTGCGACGGCGGCGATCGCTTCGATGCTGAGCGGCTCCGTGTAGCGCTCACAGATCCATCGGGCCACCTCGCGCACCCGGCTTGTGGCCGAGTCGGCCAGCGACCACTGGCGCAGGACGGCACCGAGAGAGCTGCGCAGCAGCCGGTAGAGGACCTCGCTCTCGATCCGCGGGGCGAGAGGGCGGATATCTTCAGGGGTGTCGAGGAGTCCGACCCAGCGGGTGACCGCGTCGAGGAGTTCCGGTGTCATCGGCGCACTGACCTGTCCCGCTGCGGCAGGCGTGGTGGCCGGCGGGCCTGTCTCGTCCAGTTCGACGAGCAGGTCGGCGAGCGCTCGGCCGTCGAGTTGCATGACGGCAGACCGGTAGGGAATCTTCTCCAGGTCGACGCCGACCGGCAGGTCGATCGTGGTGAGGAGCATCTCGCCGGCGTGTGCGACCTGGCTCAGATCTCCCGAGGTGGTGCGCTTCGCGCCGTCGGCGACGAAGCAGATCATCGGCTCGTACAGCAGGCCGGTGGGTTCGATGGGTTCGTCGGCCGCGGCGAGGGAGAGCCGGGGGATCTTGGTGTCCGAGCCCAGTCCCACGCAGTGCCGGTCGATGGCCGCGGCTAGCTGATCCAGCACGGTGTACTCCCTTGCTGAGAGGATCAGGCAATTCTACGCGATTAGTGCCCCATGCCTCCGAGGTCCCTCGTCCGTAGCGTTGAGGGCATGGCACAGCACACGACAAACCTCCCCCTTCGAACTCTCGGCGGCCAGGGCCTCCAGGCCGGGGCGATCGGCCTCGGCACCATGGGCATGACCATCGCCTACGGGACCCCGGACGACCGGAGCAGCACCGCCACGATCCGCCGCGCCTACGAACTCGGCGTCACCCTCTTCGACACCGCCGAGCTGTACGGCCTGGGCACCGGAAGCAACGAGCAGCTCCTCGGCCGCGCCGTGAAGGACTTCCGCGATGACATCCTGCTCGCCACCAAGTTCGGCTACGACTTCAGTGACCCGGCCAAGTTCGGGATCGCTCTCGACAGCCGTCCCGAGCACATCCGCGAGGTCACCGAGAACAGCCTCCACCACCTCGGCACCGACCACATCGACGTGCTCTACCAGCACCGCGTGGACCCGAACGTCCCCATCGAGGACGTGGCCGGCACCGTCGCAGAGCTGATCGCCGAGGGCAAGGTGCGCTACTTCGGGCTGAGTGAAGCCGGTCCCGGAACTATCCGTCGGGCCCACACGGTCCACCCGGTCTCGGTGCTGCAGACCGAGTACTCGGTGTTCGAGCGGGGTGTGGAGGCTGACGTCCTGCCGGTGGTCCGGGAACTGGGTATCGGCTTCGTTCCTTACTCGCCTCTCGGCCGGGGCTTCCTCACCGACACCGTGAAGCCGGCCGCCGAGTACCCTGCCGACGACATGCGCAGCACGGACGACCGCTGGCAGCCCGGCAACTACGAGAAGAACCTTGCCGCTGTCCGCGAGCTGACCGCCCTGGCGGCGAGCAAGGACATCACGGTTACCCAGCTGGCTCTTGCCTGGCTGCTCGCGCAGGGCGACGACATCGTGCCCATCCCGGGTACTCGCAGCCCGCACCGCCTGCAGGAGAACGTGGCTGCGGCGCAGGCCACCCTCACACCCCAGGACCTCGCCCGTATCGAAGAGATCCTGCCGCACGGGGCGGCCGGCTCCCGCTACGACGAGGCAATACTGCCCAACTGGCAGTAACAGCGACACAGCTCGCAGCCGACAGCAGGACCCTGTCCGAGCCAGCCGTGGCCTCCCCTACCCGCAGGAGGAGGTCACGGTTTTGGTGTCAGCCCTGTCCGGACCGGGGACGCATCAGCGGTTCACCCTTCCTCGTCGTCGTCGAGCCCTGCCGCGTCCGGGTCGCGCAGAGGCCGCAGGCCGGCGGCCCGGCTGGCGCGGCGTACGGCGCACAAGGCTGGGGCGGTGATCCCGTCCCCTTCCACACCCTGAACGAGGGCCGTGGTGACGAAGCCCCGCTCATCCTGACTGGCGGCTTGAAGAGGCTCGGCATGTGCCTGACGACAGCGGGACTGTTCCGCCCGCCGGCCGCGAGGAGGTCATGGTGCTCACGCACAACGGATGCCGTCGGTCTCAGGGCGTCAGTGCTTCTTCCTCGCAGCCACAGGTGAAGGGGCCGCACTGCTTGCTAGCGCTCCCTCGCGGCGGCCGGGGGTACCCGAGAAGGGCCAGCACCCCTCCCCTCCGACCGTCATGCGAATGCTGCGCGAGCACGACGAACACGTGGCCGCCACGAAGCCCACGGCGGTGCTGGAAGCCTCCGAGAGCCACTGAGGGCCCATCAGGGCGCCCATGGGGCCCCGGAGTCGTTCACGGGCGGCCTGGGGGCCCCTCTGCTCGTCCAGGAGCCACGACAGCCGCCGAGTGGCGCGGCGGGTGTCAGTTTCCGTAGCTGCCTGCACGGATATCCGAAGTCGGGCTGCACTCGTTGATGAGGGGTCATCAACTCGGGCGGCTGTCGTCTTTGGGTACACCGACCCGTCACTGAGCCGGGCCCTCGGGAACTTCGGGGCCCGGCTCGATCGCTCGAGTGTCAGGCGCTGCGGAACGGAAGCGGTGCCGGACAGCCGATAATGGTCGTCACCGCTGGCGGGTCCGGTGCCTTCTCGCCGCTGCTTGCGGTGATGCGGACCGGGGCAAGAAAGGCTCGAAGATCCACTTGTTCACGGAACAGACCGGTCTGCCCATCTCCGTCGGGGTCTCCGGCGCGAACCTCCACGACAGCCAGGCGCTTGAGCCGCTGGTACGCGGCATTCCTCCGATCCGTTCGCGTCGCGGCCCGCGACGCCGGCGTCCCGCCAAGCTCCACGCGGACAAGGGATACGACTACGACCACCTGCGCCGTTGGCTCCGCTCGCGCGGCATCCGGCACCGCATCGCCCGCAGAGGTGTCGAATCCTCCACACGGCTGGGCCGACATCGCTGGACGGTCGAGCGCACGATGTCCTGGCTGGGCGGCTACCGCCGCCTGCACCGCCGCTATGAGCGCAAGGCCGAGCATTTCCTGGCCTTCGCCGGGATCGCAGCGGCCCTCATCTGCTACCGCAGGCTGGCGGCCTGACGGGCAGTGCCCGCAGGTGGGACGATCCACAGCGTGATCGGATGGATGCACCACACCCCGCGCTGGGCGGTCATATCGGTCTGCGGCATCGCGGCCGTCCTGCTCTTCGTCGGCGCTTCCGCGCACGTCACCGACCTCCTCAGCCACGGTCTGCACCCATACGACTGGGCACCGGGCTGGCTCAACCTCTACTGGTCGTCGCTGGCGCTGTTCGACGCGCTCGCCGCCGTGTTCCTGATCAGGGGTAAACGCCGAGGAATCGACCTCGCCTGCGCCATCATGGCTACCGACCTCGCCGCCAACTGGTACGCGGTCTACGGCATCCAGCACAGCAACCTCGCCGCTCAACCTGGCCTTCAACGACTGACCGTCTTCGCCGCACTTGTCCTGGGAACGGCACCGTTCATCCGACGGCACCTCACCAATTGAGATGACGTCTTAGCGTTACTGGCTGCTCCGCTGGTCCCCACGGCCGGGTAAGAAGTCTGTCACCGATCCTGCTGGCTTATTCGGTCACGCGAGGCGGGCAAGGTGGCTGACGCGGGTGCGGTCGAGCGGGTGGCCGTTCCACCAGGCATCGAGGCGGATGAGGTTGAGCGCAACGGCGGAGAGGACGTGCTCCAGGTGGGCCTTCTGGAGGCCGAGGTAGCAGGCACGTCTCATCCCGGTGACCGCGACGGCCTGGTGGATGGTTCCCTCGACGCCCGCGCGGGTTCCGTACTTGGCTCGCCTCGCGTGACCGAATAAGCCAGCAGGATCGGTTCTGCCCCGTCACAGGCCAGCGGCTTCGCCACCACGACAAGGCCCCTCCGGCGAAGTCGTCGCGATGACTGCCAAGCCCTCAAGCCGCTGTTTGCCACCCACGCCGAACAACTGGCCAAGGCGATCGGTCATGGGCCCGCAGCCGGCGGTGACAACAAGCCTGCCTATGTGGCAGCTACCGTGCTTCGGCTCAGCGGTCGATTGCAGGGAATTCCGTGGTCATGCATTTCCCCAATCCAGGTCCAAATAGTCGATGTCGTTAATAGCGACGTCTGAGAGTCCCATGGCGCGGCCTCCGCCGTCCTGGAAATACACGTCTTTGAATCCTTCGGCGATGATTTCACGCATCTGCTGGTCGCTGGCACCCGTGTCGCGGGCGTCGAACAGGCGCTGCGCGTACGCCGCGGGGAGACGGACGGTGAGGCGGCGGAAGCGCCCGTCATCGGTCGTGCCGACCGGCGCGGTGTAGCCGAACCGGGCCCGGGTCTCCACGG
>NZ_JBHVFF010000162.1:0-19756 GCF_042801895.1 Streptomyces sp. NPDC057543
CCGTATCCCTGACCGGGGTACGGGCCCGCGCCGTCTGTGCGGGTGACGCGACACTGCGGTACTGCTCCGACGCGGTGAAGCGATCAGGCGCCGAGGATCTCGCGCGCCAGCTTGGCGGTCTCGGTCGGCGTCTTGCCGACCTTGACGCCGGCGGCCTCGAGGGCCTCCTTCTTCGCCTGGGCGGTGCCGGAGGAGCCGGAGACGATGGCGCCCGCGTGGCCCATGGTCTTGCCCTCGGGGGCGGTGAAGCCCGCGACGTAACCGACGACCGGCTTGGTGACGTTCTTCGCGATGAAGTCCGCCGCACGCTCCTCGGCGTCGCCGCCGATCTCGCCGATCATGACGATCAGGTCGGTCTCGGGGTCGGCCTCGAACGCCGCAAGGGCGTCGATGTGCGTCGTACCGATGACCGGGTCGCCACCGATGCCGACGGCGGACGAGAAGCCGATGTCACGGAGCTCGTACATCATCTGGTAGGTCAGCGTGCCGGACTTGGACACGAGACCGATGCGGCCGGGCTTGGTGATGTCGCCCGGGATGATGCCGGCGTTGGACTGGCCGGGGGTGATCAGGCCGGGGCAGTTCGGGCCGATGATCCGGGTCTTGTTGCCCTTCGAACCGGCGTACGCCCAGAAGGCGGCCGAGTCGTGGACGGCGATGCCCTCGGTGATCACGACAGCGAGGGGGATCTCGGCGTCGATCGCCTCGACGACGGCGGCCTTCGCGAAGGCCGGCGGCACGAAGAGGACGGACACGTCTGCGCCGGTCTTCTCCATCGCCTCGGCGACGGAGCCGAAGACGGGAACCTCGGTGCCGTCGAAGTCGACGGTCGTGCCGGCCTTGCGCGGGTTCACGCCGCCGACGATGTTGGTGCCGTCGCCCAGCATGAGCTTGGTGTGCTTCATGCCGGTGGCACCGGTCATCCCCTGGACGATGACCTTGCTGTCCTTGGTGAGGAAGATAGCCATGGTGTTGGAGTCCCTCGTCCCTTACTTCGCAGCCGCGGCGAGCTCGGCGGCCTTGTCGGCCGCGCCGTCCATGGTGTCCACACGCTGCACCAGCGGGTGGTTGGCGTCGGAAAGGATCTTGCGACCCAGCTCCGCGTTGTTGCCGTCGAGGCGCACGACCAGCGGCTTGGTGACCTCTTCGCCCTTGCTCTTGAGCAGCGCAAGAGCCTGGACGATGCCGTTGGCGACCTCGTCGCACGCGGTGATGCCACCGAAGACGTTGACGAAGACGGACTTGACGTCCGGGTCGCCGAGGATGATCTCCAGGCCGTTCGCCATGACCTCTGCGGAGGCGCCGCCACCGATGTCGAGGAAGTTGGCGGGCTTCACGTTGCCGTGGTTCTCACCGGCGTACGCGACGACGTCCAGGGTCGACATGACCAGACCGGCACCGTTACCGATGATGCCGACCTCGCCGTCGAGCTTGACGTAGTTGAGGTTCTTGGCCTTGGCGGCAGCCTCGAGCGGGTTGGCTGCGTCCTTGTCCTCGAGGGCCTCGTGGCCGGGCTGACGGAAGTCGGCGTTCTCGTCGAGAGACACCTTGCCGTCCAGCGCCAGGACGTCGCCGGAGGCGACCTTGGCGAGCGGGTTGACCTCGACGAGGAGCGCGTCCTCGGCGACGAACGTCTCCCACAGCGTCACCATGACCTCGGCGACCTTCTCGGCCACCTCGGCCGGGAACTTCGCCTGGGCGACGATCTCGCGGGCCTTCTCGATCGTGACGCCGGTGTTGGAGTCGACCGGGACCTTCGCGAGGGCCTCGGGGGTCTTCTCCGCGACCTCCTCGATGTCCATGCCGCCCTGCACCGAGGCCATGGCCAGGAAGGTGCGGTTGGTGCGGTCGAGGAGGTACGAGACGTAGTACTCCTCAAGAATCTCCGGCGCGGTCTCGGCGATCATCACCTTGTGGACCGTGTGGCCCTTGATGTCCATGCCGAGAATGTCGGTCGCCCGGGCGACCGCCTCGTCGGGGGTGGCGGCCAGCTTGACGCCGCCGGCCTTGCCGCGGCCGCCGACCTTCACCTGCGCCTTGACGACGGACTTGCCGCCCAGCCGCTCGGTCGCCTCGCGGGCTGCCTCAGGCGTGTCAATGACTTCACCGGCCAGCACCGGTACACCGTGCTTGGCGAAGAGGTCCCTCGCCTGGTACTCGAACAGGTCCACGCGCGTCCGTCCCTTTTCAGTGGTCTCGCGGTTCGTTTTCAGCGTGGGCGTGCCGCGAGGGGCAATGTGACTGCTCTGTCACTAGGAAGGCGCACAGGGTGACCCGGAGTACGCGGCATGTCCATCTCGCAGGTTATCCCCGCGCTCCGCATGACCCTAAATCGCAGGTCGCACCTGAGCGGTGATTACGGTCACAGACCGGGCCGGTCGCCGGGTCGCAGTGGACAACTCCGCACCGCCGTGGTCCACGGGGGACGACCCCCGAACAGGCCAGGAACGCGCACCGCGCGAGTCCCTTTCCCTACTGAAGCGAGTTTCCGTACTGCCCCGGGTTCCCCACCGGCGCGAGCCACTCCCCGAGGAGCTCAGTGCTGGGCCTCCTTGTCCGGTACGGGCAGCGGCCTCTTCTCGATCGCCGCGGCCATCACTTCCGGGAAGAGATCCGGGGTGCATGCGAACGCCGGTGCGCCCAGGGCCCCGAGGGCCGCCGCATGGTCGCGGTCATAGGCGGGCGCACCCTCGTCGGACAGCGCGAGCAGCGTCACGAACTGCGCGCCGGAGGCCTTCATCGCGGCGACCCGCTTCAGCATCTCGTTGCGTATGCCGCCCTCGTACAGGTCGCTGATGAGCACGACGACGGTGTCGGCCGGGCGGGTGATCCTCGACTGGCAGTAGGCGAGCGCACGGTTGATGTCCGTGCCGCCGCCGAGCTGGGTGCCGAAGAGGACGTCGACGGGGTCGTCGAGCTGGTCGGTGAGGTCGACCACGGCCGTGTCGAAGACGACGAGTCTGGTCCGCAGGGTGCGCATGGAGGCGAGCACCGCGCCGAAGACGGAGGCGTAGACGACGGAGGCGGCCATCGATCCCGACTGGTCGACGCAGAGGATGACGTCCTTCTTCACGGACTGCGCGGCCCTCCCGTAGCCGATGAGGCGCTCGGGAACGACGGTGCCGTATTCCGGGAGGTAGTTCTTGAGGTTGGCCCGGATGGTGCGGTTCCAGTCGATGTCGTGGTGGCGGGGCCGGTTGATCTTCGCCGAGCGGTCCAGCGCGCCGGTGAGGGTGGCCCGCGTGCGGGTGGCGAGCCGCTTCTCCAGATCGTCGACGACCTTGCGCACGACCGCTCTCGCGGTCTCCTTCGTCGTCTCGGGCATGGCTTTGTTGAGCGAGAGGAGCGTGCCGACGAGATGGACGTCCGCCTCGACGGCCTCCAGCATCTCCGGTTCGAGGAGGAGGGCGGAGAGACCGAGCCGGTCGATCGCGTCACGCTGCATGACCTGGACGACGGAGCTGGGAAAGTATGTACGGATGTCGCCGAGCCAGCGGGCCACGGAGGGTGCGGAGGCTCCGAGCCCGGCCGAGCGGTTGTTCCCGCCCCGGCCTCCGGGGCGGACTCCGCCGCCGTAGAGCGCGGCCAGTGCCGCGTCCATCGCGGCGTCGCGTCCGGTGAGGGTGCAGCCGGTGCTCTCGGCGCTGTCCCCGCCCAGGACCAGCCGCCACCGGCGCAGCCGTTCGTCGTCGGCCGGGCCGGGCGGCGAGCCATGGGCCGGGGGCGATGTGGTGTAGGCGGTGTTCGTGGTCATCCCGTTGCCCCCAGCGGTTCCTTGACGTTCTCGGCACGGTCGGCCGGGTCGACGCCTCCCGGGGCCGGATTCGTGTCGGTGTCTGTGCCTGCGCCTGCGCCTGTGCCCGTGCCTGCACCTGCGCCCGCGCCTGCACCTGTGCCTGTGCCTGCACCGATGTCGGTGTCGGTGTGCGTGTCGGTTTCCAGACCGAGCAGAAGGCGCAGTACCGGTACCACCGCGTCGGCCCGGGCCCGGTCGAGTCCGGGGCCGAAGCCGGGCGCCGCGGCCACGGTGCCGTCGGCGCCGGCGGCCGGACCCCCGCCGGCCGGACCGCGCCGTACGAGCTCGCCGAGCGTGCGCCGTACGCCCGCTTCGTACACCGAGAAGGTGCGGCGCAGCAGAGGCAGCACATCGGCGAAGGTGTCGGCGGGAACCCCGGTGAGCCAGGCGTCGACCAGGCCGAGCAGTCGCTCGTCGTGGACGAGGAGCATGCCTCCCCCGGCCGCTCCGCCGACGAACCCCTCGATCCAGGCCGCGGCGTCGGCCGGGGGCGTTCCGGGTGAGAGAGCCAGGCCCATCAGCCGTGCCGCTTCGTTCTCCGCGAGCCGTCCTTCGTCGAGCAGCAGACGAGCCGCGCGGCCCCGGATGACGCCCGCGACCGTGTCCCGGGCGGCGAGCTTGTGCAGTACGGCGGTCCAGCGCTCGCGCAGCCCGTTTCCGTCGGCGTCTGTCCGAACGGCCTCGCCGAGCAGGCCGATCGCGGTGTGCACCCCGTCCACCCGACGGCGGAGTTCGGCGGCGCCGTCCGCGTCGAGTCCGGTGCACGCGCGTGGCAGTCCGACGCAGATCCGGTCGGCGAGCCCGGCCGCGACCCCGCTGAGCGCCGCGGTGTCCGTGGACCGCACGTCGCCGTAGCGCAGGGTGCGGGCCAGTGCGGGCAGGGCATCGGCGAGATGGCCGACGTCGGCGTCGAGCGCGGCACGGTCCGCGAGGGCCTTCATGACCACGGGCAGCGCGTCGGGCAGTTCCGCGAGGAGACACTGCTCGGCCAGCCCCGTGACCTCGGCGAGCCCGGTCGCCGAGGTCGCCTGGAACTCGGCCTTTGCGGTAGCCGCGGAGAGCACGGTGGTGCCCCATGTCCCGGCCTCCGCGACCTGTACGTACAGCTCGGGTTCCCAGCGCAGCCGCCAACTTTCCCGGAACGTGCCCGTGCTCGCCCGGCCGGCCGCGGGCTCGCCCCAGCCGACAGCCAGGATCCGCAGCCGGTGGAGCAGTCGGCTGCGGGCCGCGTCGGTGTCCTTGCGCAGGTCAAGCTCCAACTCCCGCTCCAGCGCCTCCGGTTTGAGTCGGAGCGTGCGCTGCTGTCGGGTGAGGTCGCGTTGCAGGGGTACGGCGGGGGCGGTGTCCGGCACTTCACCGAGTGTCTCGCCGACGATCAGCCGGTCCCGTACGAGCGCGAGCGGCACGTCGGAGCCTTCGCCCATCACGGCCCTGATCGCGTCCGTCGTCTCGCTCAGCCCGGCGAGCGGGCGGCCGCGCATGGCAGCCAGGGTCTCGGCGAGCCGGACGGCCTCGATGACGTGGGCCGACGAGACGAACCGGTCCTCGTCGCGCAGGAGTCCGGCGACCTTGGTCATCCACCGCTCGATCGGGCGGTCGGCGGCGTCGAAGAGGTGCCCGTACCAGCCGGGCGAGTCGATGCCCGCCCCGTATCCGCTGTGCCGGGCGAGCCGACGGTGCGACCAGGGCACCCAGGTCAGCTCGGTCTTGACCTTGGGGAGCCCTTTGAGCAGGGCCCGGTCGGCGGCGAGCGTGACCCTCGCGCCGAGCGCGGGTACGTGCCAGGCGCCGCAGACGACGGCGATGTCGTCGCCGAACTCCTTTGCCGCCTTGCGCAGTTGGATGCGCATGTACGCCTCGCGGACGGTGTCCCGGGGATGGCCGCCATCGCCGTACACCTCGCGCAGGGCGGTCATGGCCTCGGCGAGCGCGGCGAACGGCGCTCTCGGGTCGGCGGCCTCGCCGTCCTGGGTGCGGTGTTCGACGACGTCTTCCCACCAGGCCTCCGGGTCGTCGTAACCCGCCGTCTCGGCCAGTACGCCGATGGGGTCGATCGGGGCGCGCGCGGACGAGCCGCCGACGCGCGTCCCCGAGCCTGCTTCCCCTGCCTCATCTCCGACCCCGTCCCCGATCCCGTCCTGGCCGTCCTGGCGTTCCGCTTCCCGCGCCATGGCCAACGAGTTCGCCGCGGGCAGGTCGATGAAACGGACCGGCACGTCGTGAGCCAGCGCCCAGCGGATCGCGACCCATTCGGGAGAGAACGCGGCCAGCGGCCAGAACGCCGCCTGCCCCGGGTCGTCCACGGCGTGGGCGAGCAGCGCGACCGGCGGGCGCATCTGCTCCTCGGCAGCCAGCGGAAGGAGCGCGTCACCCTCCGGGGGTCCCTCGATGAGCACAGCCCGCGGGCGGGCGGCATCCAGGGCCGCACGGACGGCTCGGGCCGAGCCCGGTCCGTGGTGCCGCACCCCCAGCAGCAGCGGTCCGCCGGGCGGCGTGGCCCGGGTCATGCGGATACCTCGCGGCAGGCGCGGTAGAAGTCCTTCCACCCGTCCCGCTCCCGGACGACGGTCTCCACGTACTCCTGCCAGACCACCCGGTCGGCCGCGGGGTCGCGGACGACCGCGCCGAGGATGCCCGCCGCCACATCACCGGGGCGCAGCACGCCGTCCCCGAAGTGCGCGGCCAGCGCCAGGCCGTTGGTGACGACGGAGATCGCCTCGGCCGTCGACAGCGTCCCCGAGGGGGACTTGAGTTTGGTGCGGCCGTCGGTGGTGACGCCGTCGCGCAGTTCTCGGAAGACGGTGACGACGCGCCGGATCTCGGCGAGGCCATCGGGCGCGGCCGGGAGGTCGAGCGAGCGCCCGATCTGGTCGACGCGCCGGGAAACGATGTCGACCTCGGCATCGGGGGTCTCCGGCAGCGGCAGCACGACGGTGTTGAACCGGCGGCGCAGCGCGCTGGACAACTCGTTGACCCCGCGGTCGCGGTCGTTGGCGGTGGCGATGACGTTGAAACCCCGGACCGCCTGGACCTCCTGCCCCAGTTCGGGGACGGGGAGCGTCTTCTCCGACAGGATCGTGATGAGCGAGTCCTGCACATCGGCGGGGATACGGGTGAGTTCCTCGATCCGCGCGGTCACGCCGCCGGACATGGCGCGCATGAGCGGGCTGGGCACGAGGGCGTCGCGGCTGGGCCCGTGCGCGAGCAACTGGGCGTAGTTCCACCCGTAGCGGATGGCTTCCTCCGGGGTGCCTGCCGTGCCCTGGACCAGCAGTGTCGAGTCACCGCTGACGGCGGCCGCGAGATGTTCTGACACCCAGGTCTTGGCGGTGCCGGGGACGCCGAGGAGCAGCAGGGCACGGTCGGTGGCGAGTGTGGTCACGGCGACTTCGACGAGGCGGCGCGGGCCGACGTACTTGGGCGTGATCACTGTGCCGTCCGGCAGTGCGCCGCCGAGCAGGTAGGTGGCGACGGCCCACGGGGACAACTGCCAACGGGCGGGCCGCGGGCGATCGTCGGCCGCGGCGAGGGCCTTCAACTCATGGGCGAAGGCGTCCTCGGCATGCGGGCGCAGGGCCTGAACGCCATCGGTGGCGGTGGTTTCGGACACGGTCATGGATCCCCCTCCAGATCGGTCGACCTGATGTGGATTCCACCGTGCACCATGGCACTGACAATCGGCCCCTACCGCAGGTCGGGGACGATTCGGCTGCTACGGACCGGGAGTTCAGCCGGCCACCGGCGAGACGGCGACACAACCGCCCGCGGTGATGAGGCCCTCCCCCTTGGCCTCCTTGATGACCTTGCCCTTGTGCGTGATCGAGCACGCGATGTCGGCCCCGTTCTCGTCCAGGGCGATCGGCATCACGGCGGGCGGCATGATTCCGCGCAGCGTGACGGTCTTCCGCCACGGCAGGGTGGGGGACTTGACCGTCTCGATCTCCGGCTCCATGGCCTTGCCGCCGCCCCCGTGGAACTGGATCTCGTCGACGCTCGTGCCGGTGACCTCGTAGGTGACCTCGTACGTTTCGTTCACGGCCTTGTCCACCTGGTCGACGGTCTCGGAGCAGGCGCCGAGGCCCACGGCGAGGCCGAGAACGACCGCTGCGGAGACAGCGGCACGAACCGTACGAGCCCTGCGAACGGCACGGAGGTCGCGGAAGTTGCGGAAGTTGCGAGTGGTGTGACTCATCGGTTGATCCCCCCGGATCCAGAGTTCAGGAGCTCGCAGCGAATCGCCAAGCGAAAGTAAAGTCAAGGTCTGCTCGAGGCGACGAATCAGCAGGTCAGGCCGATTGTCAGTGGTGGGTTCTACCGTCGTTCCCATGCTGCTATCTCACGGGGGAGAACCCTTGCGCGCCGCCGACCCGGTGGAGCGCTGGACGGTGGAGCAGGTCCTGGCCCTGGCTCTTGACGAGGCATCACGCAAGGCCGGGAGCAAGCTCGGTTCGACCGGCCCTTGGTCGGGCGGCGGATGCGACGGTTCGGGCGCGGTGTGGGGGCTGTGCAAGGGAAGCGGAAGCAAGCCGTATCAAACGGTGGTCGACACCACCGGCCCTGCGTACAAGTGCAGTTGCCCCAGCAGGAAGTTCCCGTGCAAGCACGCGCTGGGCCTGCTGCTGGTCTGGGCATCCGGCGAATCGGCCCTGCCCACGGGCGCGATTCCGGACTGGGCCGGTGAGTGGCTGACGGGCCGTCGCAAGCGCGCGGCGGAGAAGGAGGGGAACGACGGGTCGGCGGCGGGCGGCGCCTCGGCCACGGGCCCGGCCGACCCGGAGGCCGCCCGGCGCCGTGCCGAGCGCCGGGCCGGGCGGATCACCGGCGGAACACAGGAGCTCGAGCAGCGGCTGACGGACCTGCTGCGCGGCGGCCTGGCGGCGGCCGATCAATCGGGGTACGGACTGTGGGAGGAGACGGCGGCCCGCATGGTCGATGCCCAGGCGCCCGGACTGGCCGCCCGGGTAAGGGAATTGGGCTCCATCCCCGCCTCCGGGCCGGGTTGGCCGGTACGGCTGCTGGAGGAGTGCGCGCTGCTGCATCTGCTGGACAGCGCCTGGCTGGGAATCAGCCGGCTGCCGGAGCCGCTGGCGGCCACGGTGCGTACCCGGGTGGGGCTGCCCGCCTCCGCCGAGGGCCCACCGATCCGCGACAAGTGGCTGGTCCTCGCGCAGTACGACACCCCGGACGGCAAGATCGTCACGCGCCGGATCTGGCTCCACGGCAGGGACTCGGGCCGTGCGGCGATGCTGCTCTCCTTCGGGGCTGCCGGGCGCTCCCCCGGGCTGGCACTGCCGGTGGGTGTCACGATCGATGCCGAGATCACGCCCTATCCGGGCATGGGCCGGCTACGGGCGGAGCTGGGCCGGCAGTTCGGTGTCCCGTCCCCGGCAGGCACGCCACCCCCGGGTGGCACGGTGGCGAGCGCGATCGGCGCGTACGGGGACGCCCTGCGGGACGACCCGTGGCTCGACACCTGGCCGGTGACGCTGCACGAGGTCATACCCGTGCCCTCGGGGGACGGCTGGCAACTGATCGACGCGGCGGGCGAGGCGGCCCTGCCCCTCGCTCCGTCCACGCTGTCCCGGCCCGGCCTGTGGAAGCTCGTCGCGCTCTCCGGCGGCTCTCCGGTCACAGTCTTCGGCGAATGCGGCCACCGCGGTTTCGACCCGCTCGCGGCCTGGTCCACGGACGGGGACGACGCCGCCGGCAGCGCCGGTGTCAGCAGCGCTGATACGGCGTCCGAGACCGTGCGGCTCATCTGACGCCGGGTTCCAAGGATTTGAAGGATTCGAAGGGCTCATTCGGAGGACTCGAAGGGGCCGAAGACCGAAGGGTTCGAAGTCCGAAGGCTTCGTAGACCGAAAGGTTCGTAGTCCTAAGGGGGACCAATGCCTCGCACCATCACACCCGCGCCATGGGAAGAACTCGTCACTACGGCGCTCCTCGGCACCGACCGCCGGCCTGCGGAGGGAAACGACGGACCGGCCGGACTGCTGGACGCGGCGGCGCTCCACACCGTGCGGCGCAGAGCGGGACTGCTGCCCGCCCCCGCCGCCCCCCGGCCCGAGCCGGCGCCCGCCGACCCGAGGCCGCCGCTGCCCACGGCCGCGCGGCGCAGACTGGCCCAGTTGCTCGCGGACCGGTCGGCAGCGGGCGGCTCGGGTGGCAGGCGCGGTACGGCCCCCGATCTCACGGAACTGATCCCGCAGTGGCTCGCCACCGCCAATCAGCACGGCTTCCGGGCCCCGGCCGCGCTGCTTCCGCCCCTGCTCGACGCGGCCAGATCCCGCACCGATCTGCGGCCGCAGGCCCTGGCCTTCGCCGGACCGCGCGGGCTGTGGCTGGCCGGGCTGAACCCCGAGTGGAAGTTCGCGCTGCGCGGCTCGTCCAGCGGCTCGTTGCTGCCCGACGTCACGGATCCGGAAGCGGTCGCCCGGCTGTGGGAGGAGGGCCTGTTCGCCGAACGGGTCGCCCTGCTCGGGGCGGTACGGGCACACGATCCCGCGTCGGCGCTCACGCTCCTCGCCACCACGTGGTCCACCGAGCGCGCCGAAGACCGGCTGATGTTCCTCGACTCACTGCGCACGGGGCTGTCCGCCGTGGACGAGACCTTCCTGGAAGAGGCCCTCTCCGACCGCAGCCGCAATGTCCGCTCGACGGCTGCCGAACTGCTCTCCGCGCTGCCGGAGTCGGCGTTCGCCGGACGGATGGCGGCCCGCGCGATCTCCTGTGTGAGCCCGGACCTCGCGGACGACGACGCCTCCGTCGCCGTGGAGGCCCCGCACGAATGCGACGCCGCGATGGAGCGCGACGGCGTGGTGGCGGTGCCGCCGTCCGGGCGGGGGGAACGGTCCTGGTGGTTCGGGCAGTTGGTGGAGGCGACCCCGCTCGCCACTTGGCCGGCGCGGTTCGGCGGGCGCACCGCGCAGGAGATCGTCGCCCTGCCGGTGGCCGACGGCTGGGCCGAGGAACTGCACGCCGCCTGGTGCCGGGCAGCGGTGCGCCAACGGGATCCGGAGTGGGCCCGCGCGCTGCTCGGCACCCCCTCCGTCCCTCCGTCGAACGGCCCCGGCACGGCGTCGCTCGCCGAGCGGTCGAAGCTCCTCGCCATACTTCCCGCGGCCGAACGGGGCGAATGGGTGGCCGACTTCATCGCCGCGCACGGACTGTCGGAGGCGTTCCAGCTGCTCGGGGTCTGCCCGACCCCCTGGTCCGAGCCGCTCGGCCGCTCGGTCGTCGACGCCCTGGACATCGCCCGGGACGCGGGCAGCTACCCCTGGAGCTTCAGCGGCGTGATGGGCCTGGCCGAGCGCTGCCTGAACCCGGCCGAGGCAGACCGCCTGGAGGTCCTCACCACCACCCCCGACGAACCGGAGAACGCCTCACCGGGCGCGAACGGCTACTGGTCGGAGGCCTTCCAGCGGCTGGTCTCCACACTGCGACTACGCGCGGCGATGGACCTGGAACTGATACCGGGCTGAGGCGATTCGGCGAACTTCGGCCGCGGGAAGCACAGCAGCCCCGGCTGAGAACTGCTCAGCGGGGGGGCGGGGCTCGGGGGCCCGAGCCCTGTCGGCGCCCGGCGCGGACAGGTATCAGTCCCGGTGGCCATGGCCCAGTCCACCGCCCATACGCCGACGTCCGGACCGGTCGCCCTGGCAAACGGCACGAGCGGGCGGCGGGCCGGTCACCGGCAAGCGGCTCCGACGGACACGCCCGCACGGCCGCTCCCACGCAGGCGCCCCGTGCGGCCGTCCCCGCACAGCCGGGCCCGGCGCACGCCAAGGTCAGTGGGCCGGAGCAGCGGGCCAGGCCGGTGCGCCAGGCCGGTGCGCCAAACCAGTGCGCCAAACCAGTGCGCCAGGCCGGTGCGCCAGGCCAGTGGGCCAGGCCTGTGCGCCGAACAGCCAGGCCGGGCAGCCGGGCCCGGCAGGGCCGGTGCCCGGGCCGGCGGGCCTGGGTGGTGGGGGTCAGGCTTCGGCGGGGTGGCGGACGTTTGCGTTGACCCAGTCGACGATCGACGCCGTCGTCGCACCCGGGGTGAAGATCGCCGCGACGCCCTGGTCCTTCAGCGGCGCGATGTCCGCCTCCGGGATGATGCCGCCGCCGAAGACCTTGATGTCCTCCGCCTCGCGCTCCTTCAAGAGCTCGATCACCTTGGCGAAGAGCGTGTTGTGCGCACCGGAGAGGATCGAGAGGCCGATCGCGTCGGCATCCTCCTGAATCGCGGTGTCCACGATCTGCTCGGGCGTCTGGTGGAGCCCGGTGTAGATGACCTCCATACCGGCGTCGCGCAGCGCCCGCGCGATCACCTTGGCCCCGCGATCATGGCCGTCCAGGCCCGGCTTGGCCACCACCACACGGATCGGACCGGTCACACCCATCACTGCCTCCACATGCGTCTCCCGTGCCTGAAGGGCCGGGGATGTGAACGAACGTTATCGACAGCATCCCGCAACCCGCCGTTTCGCGGTGGACGGGGAGGGGGAAATCACACGTGGGACATGTTCACCGAGCGCCGTTCCCCTCGATGCGGCACACCTGCCGTGCGGGATCGGCCGCCAGGTGAGCCGTTACGAGGTCGCCGTATCACCGCGCCGTCAGCCGCGCGGCACGGTGGTACGGACCGCCGGACCCGTCGGCATCGGGTCCGACGGCCGGTGGTTCACGGGTCACCACCGGTCGCCACCGGCGAGCAGGGGCCCGCCCATCGGGACCAAAGCCCGGCCGGGCCGACCGCCCGCGCCTCCGCAACGGCACCCCACGAGGGCATACGGGGACCGGAGCCGCCTCCCCGCTTGCCGAAGCAGGAGGTCGGCCATGCAGGTCCTGCCTTTCCCACCGCCACTGCTGCGCCGGCCGTGTCCGTACCGCACCCGGCTGTCATCCGCACTGCTCAAGGCCACCGTGCTCGAACTGGTGGTTCTCACCGGGCACGTACTCCTGTACCCCACCGGCATCGCCGGGGAGCGACGATGCACACCACGCCCGGCCGGACCACCCACCGGCACCGCGCCCGCCCGGACGCCCGTTCTCCCCGCCGAGGGCAGCGAGAGGCCGCCCGTCGTGCTCCTGCACGGTTTCATCGACAACCGTTCGGTCTTCGTCCTGCTCCGCCGCTCGCTCGCCCGGCACGGCTGGCGCCATCTGGAGTCGCTCAACTACTCGCCGCTGACCTGCGACATCCGTACGGCGGCCGAGCTGCTCGGGCGGCACATCGAGGAGATCTGCGCCCGCACCGGACACCATGAGGTCGACATCGTCGGGCACAGCCTCGGCGGCCTGATCGCCCGCTACTACGTACAGCGGCTGGGCGGTGACCAGCGGGTCCGCACCCTGGTCACGCTCGGCACACCGCACGGGGGCACGGCCGTCGCCCCGCTGGCCAGCGCTCACCCCATCGTGCGCCAGATGCGTACGGGCTCCACGCCGATCGAGGAGCTGCGCAGGCCGGCGCCCGGCTGCCGCACCCGGTTCGTGAGCTTCTGGAGCGAACTGGACCGGGTGATCGTCCCCGCCGAGGCGGCGTGCATCGACCATCCGGATCTCAACGCCCTGAACATACGCGTCGGCGGCATCGGCCATCTCGCGCTCCCGGTCCACCCGACTGTCGCCACCGCGGTCCGGCGGGTGCTGGAATCCGGCGAATCGACGACCGAAACCGTAGGAACTTCCGGAGCCGAGGGAGATTCCGAGGCCGGAGGGGCCGCCTGAGCCGGAGTGGTGCCGCCGCTTCACCCACCGGTCAGGTTCTGGCGGGGCCGCGCCGACGGCCGGGACGCCGCTCGAACTTCGATGGCACAGCCACCCCGCCGACCGCCGCCGCACCACATGAATAGAACGGATTTCGAACATAGAGCCAAGGCTCTGTAGACAGTCCGTCGAAAGGCGGCCGATTGCCCGTTTCCTGAGTCGCCCGAACCTGTCGAAGATTGTCGACGTCGCGTACCGCCGGGTACAGTCGCGGCCACTGCTCCCCCTGGGATTCGGAACTTCCCCCACCGGACCCCAGCACACAGGTCCTGCTGCCGAGGCGAGAGAGAAGTTGGTGAACGACCAGCACCCCCACGCCGGGTTCGCCGGATACGACAGCCAAGCCCCCGGCAGCTTCGACAGCGATCCACTCTTCGGCTCCCTCCCCGGTCACTACGACGGCGCGTACGACAGCGGCTACGACACCCAGCAGGCCGGACACAGCGGCCGGTACGACTCCACGCAGTGGGACACGGGCGCGCACCCGACCACCTCGTACGACGCCTACGCCCCGTACGCAGCACAGTCCGAGCAGCAGCAGTACGCCGCAGGCCCGATGTACGACACCACCACCTGGGCCCCCACCGCCACCTTCGCCGGCGTTCCGGCACAGGGTGGCACCCCGGACGCCACGGGGCAGTGGGAGACCAACGGCTGGCACCAGACCGGCCAGTGGGCGACGACCAGCACGGCCGTCTACGACACCGGCGCGTACGACGCCACCGCCTGGAACACCGGCGCCACGCCCGAGCACGAAGAGCAAACCGCGCAAACCGCACAGGTGTTGCACGAGGCACCAGCGGCACACGAGCCGCACGAGGTGTACGACGCACACCTGCCGTACGACCCGTACGAGGCCCATCGCACCGCCGAGTTCAGCCTCCCGGAGACGGACTTCGACACCGACGGGCACGAAGCCACCGCCGAAGCCGCCGAAGCCGGCGAAGTCTCCGAAGCCGTCGGCGACGACAAGACCGCCGCCGCGACCTACGACACTGCCGACGCTCCCCTCGATGCCCACCGCCCCCTCGGCCGCCCCGCCGCGCGCGGCGCCGGCAGCCGCAGTCGGCGGCGTTCTCCCGCGAAGCGTTCCGCGCTCCTCACCGTCGCCGTTCCCTCCGCCTGCGTGATGAGCGTGGCCGGTATCGCCGCGGCCTCCGTCGGCGGGCTGGGCAGCGAGGACAAGAAGGACGACAACACGACCACGATGGCGGCCGCCGACCCCGGCTCGGTCAAGGCGGTCGCCGCCAACAACAAGATGGACACCCAGCTCGCCAACCTCAGAGCCAACGCCGAGAACTTCGGCGACCGCGTCAGCCGTACCCAGGAGCGCATCGATCTGAGGGAGCGGCAGGCCGCCGAGAAGAAGAAGCGGGAGGAAGAGGCCGCCCGCAAGGAGGCGTTGCGCCCCAAGTACGTCGTGCCCGTCGCGCAGCACGGCCTCAGCGCGTACTTCGGGCAGGCGGGCGTCAACTGGATGTCCGTGCACACGGGCATCGACTTCCCCGTCTCGTACGGCACCCCCGTGATGGCCGCGACCGACGGCACCGTACGCACCCAGTGGAACAGCGCCTACGGGAACATGGCCATCGTCACCATGGCCGACGGGACCGAGACCTGGTACTGCCACCTCAGCAGCACCAGGATCCGCTCGGGCACGGTCAAGGCCGGTGACGTCATCGCGTACTCCGGCAACTCCGGGAACTCGACCGGCCCGCACATGCACTTCGAGGTGCGGCCCGGTGGCGGTGCGGCGATAGACCCGCTCCCCTGGCTCCGCAGCCACGGCGTCGACCCGACCTGAGCCACCGCGCCCCACGCACCCGACGGCGGCCGGAGCTACAGCCCCGACCGCCTACGCGTCCGCCCTTCTGCCGGGCCTACAACTTCTCGACCGGCGCGTACCGCAGCAGCAGCTTCTTCGGCCGCTCGTCGCCGAAGTCGACCGTCGCCTTCGCCTGGTCACCGAAGCCCTCGACGGCCGTCACCGTGCCGAGCCCGAACTGGTCGTGCGTGACCCGGTCCCCGACGGCCAGCGTGATCGTCGGCTTGTCCGAGGTTCGCCGGGTCGCGAAGCCCGAGGGGCCGGAGCGCGAACGGGACGACGACAGCGACGAGGTGATCCCCGACGTCGGTCCGGCCGGGGCCGCCATGGGCCCGGTCCGCTTCCACTCCAGGTGCTGGTCCGGGATCTCCTCCAGGAACCGCGACGGCGGGTTGTACGAGGGCTGCCCCCACGCACTTCGCATCGCCGCCCGGGTCAGATAGAGCCGCTCGCGGGCCCGCGTGATGCCTACGTACGCGAGCCGCCGCTCCTCCTCCAACTCCTTGACCTGGCCGAGCGCCCGCATGTGCGGGAAGACGCCGTCCTCCATGCCGGTCAGGAAGACCACCGGGAACTCGAGGCCCTTCGCGGTGTGCAGCGTCATCAGCGTGATGACGCCGGAGCCGTCCTCGTCCTCGTCGGGGATCTGGTCGGAGTCGGCGACGAGCGCGACCCTCTCCAGGAACTCGGCGAGGGTGCCCGCGCCTTCCTCGCCGGCTTCTCCCCGCTCCTGCTCGAATTCGAGGGCGACGGCGGCGAGTTCCTGAAGGTTCTCGATGCGGGTCTCGTCCTGCGGGTCGGTGGACGCCTGGAGCTCGGCGAGATAGCCGGTCCGCTCCAGGACGGCCTCCAGGACCACCGCCGGGCCCGCGCCGGACTCGACGATCGTGCGCAGCTCCTCCATCAGCGTGTTGAACCGCTTGACGGCATTGGCCGACCGGGCGGCCATGCCGTACGCCTCGTCGACCCGGCGCAGCGCCTGCGGGAAGGTGATCTTCTCGCGCATCGACAGCGCGTCGATCATCGCCTCGGCGCGGTCGCCGATGCCGCGTTTGGGCACGTTGAGGATGCGGCGCAGCGGGACGGTGTCCTCGGGGTTGGCGAGGACCCGGAGGTAGGCCAGGACGTCCCGGACCTCCTTGCGCTCGTAGAAGCGCACGCCGCCGACGACCTTGTAGGGCAGGCCGACGCGGATGAAGATCTCCTCGAAGACCCGGGACTGCGCGTTCGTACGGTAGAAGACCGCGACGTCGCCGGCCTTGGCGTCGCCCGCGTCGGTCAGCCGGTCGATCTCTTCGGCGACGAACTGCGCCTCGTCGTGCTCGGTGTCGGCGACATAGCCGGTGATGCGGGCGCCGGTGCCGGCGTTCGTCCAGAGGTTCTTGGGGCGGCGGCTCTCGTTGCGTTCGATGACGGCGTTGGCGGCGGACAGGATCGTCTGCGTGGAGCGGTAGTTCTGCTCCAGCAGG
This sequence comes from Streptomyces sp. NPDC057543, assembly GCF_042801895.1. Lineage (NCBI taxonomy): Bacteria > Bacillati > Actinomycetota > Actinomycetes > Kitasatosporales > Streptomycetaceae > Streptomyces > Streptomyces sp. NPDC057543. Next base: position 16,844 of record NZ_JBHVFF010000162.1, read on the forward strand.
ATCGTGGTCGCGTCCGGGTAGTCCTCCTCGAACTGGAGGATGTTGCGGATGGTCGCGCCGCGGAAGGCGTAGATCGACTGGTCCGCGTCACCGACGACGCACAGCTCGGCGGGGGCATCGGCCTCACCGGCGGGGCCGACCAGCTCGCGTACGAGGGTGTACTGGGCGTGGTTGGTGTCCTGGTACTCGTCGACGAGGACGTGCCGGAAGCGGCGGCGGTAGTGCTCGGCGACGTCGGGGAACGCCTGGAGCAGGTGGACCGTCGTCATGATGATGTCGTCGAAGTCCAGCGCGTTGGCCTCGCGCAGCCGGGACTGGTACATCGCGTAGGCCTGGGCGAGGGTCTTCTCGAAGCCGTCGGCGGCCTGGCCGGCGAAGGTCTCCTCGTCGATCAGCTCGTTCTTCAGGTTGGAGACCTTGGCCGTGAACGACTTCGGCGGGAAGCGCTTCGGGTCGAGGTCGAGATCGCGGCAGACCAGGGCCATCAGCCGCTTGGAGTCGGCGGCGTCGTAGATCGAGAACGATGACGTGAAGCCGAGCTTCTTCGACTCGCGGCGCAGGATGCGTACGCACGCGCTGTGGAAGGTCATGACCCACATGGCGTTGGCGCGCGGTCCGACGAGCTGCTCGACGCGCTCCTTCATCTCGCCCGCGGCCTTGTTGGTGAAGGTGATCGCCAGGATCTGGCCGGGGTGCACCCCGCGCTCGGCGAGAAGGTGGGCGATCCGGTGCGTCAGCACCCGCGTCTTGCCGGAGCCCGCCCCGGCGACGATGAGCAGCGGGGAGCCCGCGTGGACCACGGCGGCGCGCTGCTCGGTGTTCAGTCCGTCGAGGAGCGCCGCGGGGTCGATGACGGGGCGGTGCGCGCCGTCGCGGTAGTACGCCTCCCTGGGCGGCGGGGGCCCGTCGAATACGCCCGCGAAGAGGTCCTCCGGCACCGCTTCGGGTGCGGAGTCCTCGGGGGGCGGCGGGGGCTCTTCCTCCGAGTGCTGGAGGCCGGCCAGGAAGCTGTCGTCAAAGAGGCTGCTCATCGCTTGTCGAGTCTAGGCCGCCGCACCGACACACGACGGCCGCATGCCGAACCGGACCCGGACCGCATGGCCGGACCCACCGCCCAGCCGGGCACACAAAGAGAGCGGACACCCACTCGCGGTGAGGGATTCCGGTCCCCCGTCCACACCTGCCGCCCCACTTCGCCGAGGTCACGAAGATGTATCGGGCATATCGAACATCAACCTTCACAGCAGCACCAGGGGTTGGCTAGCGTGCTCGTCCGGGCGGCCCGTACTCCCTGAGGCGAACCACGCCGAGCGGGCGCCCACGCCGAATCCGGGCTGCCCTCGCGGGAGTTCGGAACCGGGGACCCACACGCAGTACCGGGGTGAATCGGTCCTTGTCCCCACGCGGGCCGTAGGGCAGCCTTCCGTTCCGCCCGAACCCGACAGCTAACCCGGTAGGCGGTCCACGGAAGGAGATGCCGGCCTTGGCGTCGCATCGCAAACCGCGCACCCGGGTGCGCACCACCACACCGGCCGTCGGGCTCACGACGGCGGCACTGGCGTCCGTGACCCTGCTCTCCACGCAGAGCGCGATGGCCGCCCCCGCTCCGAAAGCCGGCATCGAGGACGTCCAGAAGAAGGTCGACGACCTCTACCGGCAGGCGGGCACCGCGACCCAGCAGTACAACCAGGCGAAGGAAGCAGCCGCCACCCAGCGCACCAAGGTCGACGACCTGCTGGACGATGCCGCCAAGCGCGCCGACCAGCTCAACGAGGCCCGCAGGACGCTCGGCACGTACGCGGCCGCTCAGTACCGCAGCGGCACCATCGCACCGAGCGCGACCTTCTTCCTGGCCGACGACCCGCAGTCGTATTTCGACCAGAACCAGCTGATGGACCGGATGACCAGCCGGCAGCAGAAGGCGGTCACGGACTTCCGTACGCAGCAGACCAAGGCGGCGAAGAAGCGTGCCGAGGCGGTGCAGAGCCTGGAGACGCTGACCACGACGCAGACCACGCTGCGCACCAGCAAGCAGGACGTCCAGAAGAAGCTGGGCGAAGCGCGCGCGTTGCTGTCGAAGCTGACCGCCGAGGAGAAGGCGCGGCTCGCGGAGCTGGAGCGGAAGAAGGAGGCGGAGGCCCGGCGCAAGGCGGAGGAACTGGCCAAGCGCCAGGCCGCCGCCAAGGCGGAGGCGGACCGCAAGGCCGCGGAGGCCGCGAAGGCCGCGGATTCCGGCGGCGGTACGGGCACCGGCACCGGCACCGGAACGGGCACCGGCTCGGACAGCAGCGCCACCACCAAGGCGGAGAAGGTCCTCGCCTTCGCCCGCGCCCAGATCGGCAAGCCGTACGTCTGGGGCGCGACGGGCCCGTCCTCGTACGACTGCTCCGGGCTCACCCAGGCGGCGTGGAAGGCCGCGGGCGTCGACATCCCGCGCACCACCTGGGACCAGGTGAAAATTGGCACCCGGGTCACGACGGCGGACCTGCGCCCGGGCGACCTCGTCTTCTTCTACGACGACGTCAGCCACGTCGGCATCTACAAGGGCGACGGGATGATGATCCACGCGCCGAAGCCGGGGGCGAATGTGCGCGAGGAGTCGATCTACTACATGCCGATCTACGGCAGCGTGCGGCCGGCGTAGCGGTTCGCACGGGCGTCGGCCGGGGCGCGGGCCGGCATCGGCCGGGGTGCGTGCCCGCTCGCGCCCCGGTCGGCCCGCAGCCCGTCCGACTCAGGACCCGGGTCCTGCTCAGGCCACGGTTCTCAGGACGGACAGCGGCCTCAGCTCTCCGACCTCGGGGCCTCGGCGCCTCGGCCTCAGCTCTCAGGGCTCGGGGCCTCAGGGCTCGCGGCCTCAGGGCTCGGGGCCTCAGGGCTCGGGGCCGCGGGGCTCAGGGCTCAGCTCTCAGG
>NZ_JBHVFF010000163.1:0-19562 GCF_042801895.1 Streptomyces sp. NPDC057543
ACGGCAGCCACTTGTCAGCCACACCCAGCTCCCCTGGGTGCCCTCACCCTACGAACGGGAGGACCAACCCGGGCAAGAAGGTAGAGCCACTTGTCACCCGGCTGCACACGCCGGCGGCGCAGGCCGTTAGCGTAGGCCTGTCCGAACTTCGTACACCAGCGGCGGACCGTCTCGTGGGAGACGAGCACGCCGCGCTCAAGCATCAGCTCCTCGACCTCGCGGAACGACAGCGGGAAACGGAAGTACAGCCACACGCAGTGCGCGATGATCTCCACCGGATACCGGTGCCCCTTGTACGACGGCGGCGCGCTGTCCACGGACGACCCCTCCCAGCATGACCAACCCGAAGATCATCCCACCCGGTCAGTCAACGTGACAGTGCCGCCTGTCGCGCCCCGCTCTGCGACGATTTGTGCGTGAGCAAGTAAGAGCGGGACATACTGACCAAGTCTGAAGAAGCCTTCATGGTCAATTCCTATGAGAGTGACATCCTGCCTGGTATCTGGGGTGATCTCGACGAAGCCGACCAGTCCCGACCGGTCAACGAGCTGGCGGGAATCTTGCTCGCTCTCATCGATCGTGGGTGGATTCAGGACCGCCGACTCGCGCCGTGGACCTCCCCCTCTGGGGAGAATGGCTTTCAGCCTGGCGAACTGGTGCCTCGGGATCAGCTTCTGGCGATACTCGAAGATGCGGCCACCTGGGAGTATCCCGAAGACGGGAACTGGATTGGCGCGTTGACCCTGGTCGAGACCGAAGCGGGAAAGAAAATCACTCGGCTGTATCCCGAGGAAAGGGCCGCGTAGACCGTCGTAGCGGGAATCCTCAGACCGCTGCCAACGGTCGGCCGCCCCAGCGAAGGCCCTTCTCGCTGCGGATGCGAGCTCGTTCGCGGCGTTGGGTCCTTGGCGACGTAGGCCAGGCGGGTCACGTCACGGGCAGGCAGCTCCTGGCTGATCGGGCGGTTCAGAACCTCGATGATCTCGTTCGGCTGCATGGTTCGGTTCCTCCTTCTCAGCGCAGTTGCTCGGCCAGTCCCACGATGATGCCCTCCGGGCCGCGGAGGTAGCAGAGCAGATGGCTGTCCTCGAACCGGGCGATCTCGCCGACGAGTTCGGCGCCGTGAGGGCGCAGGCGGGCAACGGTGTCCTCGATGTCGTCGACGGCGAACATGACGCGGTGGGTGCCCAGAATGTTGTGCGGCCGGTTGCGCGGCCCGGCGCTGATCACCGCAGGGCTGCGGTACTTCGCCAGCTCGAGCCGGCTGTGACCGTCCGGGGTCCGGACCATCGCGATGTCACAGCGGACGCCATCGAGTCCGGTGCACTGGTCGGCGAAGAGGCCCTCGATCTCCGCCCTGCCCTCCAGCTCCATACCGAGTTCCACGAAGAACGCGATGGCGGCATCCATGTCCTCGACGACGATGCCGACGTTGTCCATCCGCTGAATCGCCATGCTGGCTTCTCCTTCTTCCTAGTGCGGCCGGTGGTGCCGCTGATGTTCCCTGGGACGGAGCCGGTGACACGTTCTCGGCATCCTCAGACCGCCGAACGACGAAAAATCTGGATCACGCCTCAGCACCGCTACAGCAGACCCGCGAGCCAGGCGCCACCACCGAGGGTGAGTGCGGCGCAGGTGGCCGCTCCCACGAAGACATCGGTGCCGCCTTGGCAGGCGCGGAGGTGATGGGTGAGCGACGGGCGGAAGCAGAGGACAGAGGTAGCTGCCTCAGTCTGTGCGTAGGGACCATCCCCACGGGTGCGGGGCACCCTCCTGCAGGGACCATCCCCGCGGGTGCGGGGAGCAGCCGACGGCCTTCGTCGAAGCGACGCGCCGCGCGGGACCATACCCGCGGGCGCGGGGAGCAGGCTCCGCGACCTGCCGCTTTAGCGCGGGCGTAGGCCGTTCCTGGAGTACTTTTACATATTCCGGCAAATCAACCAACCAGCGCATTACCGGCATTCATGCCCTCCCGAAGCGGCGTCGCTTGGAGGCCTTGCTCCAGCCCGGCTTCGGGCTCTCGCTCCGTGGTGCCGCCGCAGCGTTCGGGCGGCGGATCAGCGTCAGGCCCTCGTGATCGACGGGGTGCCAGTTGTGGTCGTGGCTCCGGAAGGTGAAGCCCTGCTCGTTGTTCGTCGTATTGGGCGAGCAGGGCCCGGCCCTGGCTCGCATACTGCTGTACCTCATCCCACAGCACGTCGCGGATTCTCGCCGACGGGTTGCCGATGAAGAGGTGATCTCATTAGGGCTGCCGTGGCGAGTGGAGCGGTGGCCTCTCACATGCCGCGGTCTGGGCCGTACCAAGGCTCGGGGCGTTCGTCGGCGGACATCGGCAGGCGCCGCAACTGCACGGGGCCGGGGTAAAAGGCTGCGCTGTTGGGTCCGGTCATGTCCTCGCCGATGAGGTAGCGGTAGAGCCATTCTGCGAAGCTCATGCGGTGCTCTGCCCAGGTCTCGTCATAGTTCACCAGGAGCCTTGGGGCATTGGTGCCAGCGAGCAGGAAGATGGTCTCTCCTCGGTCGGTGCTCGCGATCGGCCACAGCCCGTTGCGGGTGCCAAAGCTCAGCTCGTCGAGTCCGAAGAGCTGGCGGGGGTCTTCATCCGCGTCGAGGTCGAGGTCGTCCCACGACACCTCGGACCACGCCTGGATCTTGCCCCGGATGTCTTGGCCCAGGTTCCATCGCTCGGTCGCGGGGTGGGAGAGATACAGGTGCCCGTTGATCTGAATGGGGGCGAACGCGTCCACAAGAACCCGGTAATCGCGAGGCAGTTGTATGCCGAGCTCTGCGTGGAGACGGTCCCAGGCAGCCGGGTCCGCATGGCGGTTCTGGGCCGGGCCGAGCATCGCCATGGCAGCGGCCAGGTAGTCAGTCATGAGTTCCTCGATGATGTGTGCTGGGCGCGGCCCCTCGCGTTGGGCCGGCGTCGTATGAGGGCCGTACTCTACGGATCACGTCGAGTTGACGGCCTTCGCAAGCCTGCGATAGCAGATCAAGGTGGCGGCGATTCCGGCGAAGGCGAGGGAGTGTTCTGCCTTGCGTTCGTACCGACAGTGCAGGCGACGGCACCCGGCCAGCCACGCAACTGTCCGCTCCACGGTCCACCGATGGCGGCCCAGCCGATGAGAGGGCTCGATGCCCTTGCGGGCGATGCGCGGGATGATGTTCCGGGCCCGGAGCCATCGGCGCAGATGGTCGTAGTCATAGCCCTTGTCGGCGTGGAGCCTGTCAGGCCGTCGCCGTCGCGGGCCGCGTCGAGAGCGGATCGGCGGGATACCCCGTACCAGGGGTTCCAGCCCCTGGCTGTCATGAGTATTTGCCGCAGAGATCCCGATGGAGAGAGGCAGACCAGTCCGCTCGGTGATTAAGTGGATCTTTGAGCCCTTCTTGCCGCGATCTACGGGATTCGGACCCGTCAGATCCCCCCTTTCGTCGCCCGCATGTTCACCGAGTCAATCGCGCATCGGGACCAGTCCAACTCCCCTCGGACACCGAGTTCGTCCAGCACCAGGCGGTGAAGCTTGCCCCACACCCTGGCCCGGCTCCACTCGGTGAACCGCCGGTGTGCAGTCGGCCTGGATGGGCCGAGCCCGTAGGCAGCTGTCTCCACGTACAGCCTGTCGTGGCCACGAACACGATGGCCGCCAGCACCTGCCGGTCCCCATACCTGCGGCGACCCCCACCCTGAGGCCGTACCGGAGCGGCTGGAACCACCCGTTGGAACAACTCCCACAATCCGTCCGGCACCAGACGCTCTACCATCGCCATCACGACGATCACTCTAGCGATCAAGCCAGTTGAGACGGTCTCTAAAGACAACACGTCCATGCATCCCCCCAGGCCACGGTGTCATCATGCGCCGCCAGGTTAGTGGGACAACCCTGCCCACCTTCGATGGCGCGAACCGCGCAGTGAGGAATAGTCAAGACCTGTGGATCGGCGTGTCACGCGACTTGAGCATCACCTCCTGATTCGCGGGGCGTGAGACCCGTATCGTCCAGACATGGACACCACTGCTTCACCCCGCGTCCTCGTCATTGGGCTTGATCCGTATCGGGTGCCCGGGCCGTGGGATCCCGAGCCGGTAGCCAAGGCGATCGAGGCGGGACTGACCAAGTTCGCCGAACATGGCGTGGGCGTCGAGACCTGCCTAATCGGCCTTGATGGAAGTGACAACGTGGAAGTGGTCGTCGGGAATGCGCTGCGAGCCCATCCGTGGGAGTGCGTCACCGTCGGCGGCGGCCTGCGGCACTCAGACGATCAAGTTGAACTTCTCGAGCAAGTAATCAACCTGGTTCGGCGGCACGCACCCGATGCGGCCATCGCGTTCAACAGCACCCCAGCCACTATCTACGAGGCCGCTGCCCGTTGGATCGAGTGACGACAGTCAACTACGGGACTTCAGCGTCACCTCCTGACTCTTCGTCGTGACGCTCGACGAGCTGGCCGCGCTCGAAGCTGGCGCCTGCTCGGACGAGGGCGACGAGGTGGGGTGCGTTGACCGCGCGCCAGCGGACCTGGGCAGACTCCACGAGCTTGATAGCGGTTCGCCGCGGTCAGGGGGCCAGACGGTAGGCGTGCAGGATGGTTTGTTCCACGGTGCCGCCGTCGATGATGCGTGCCGTGGCCTTCAGGGAGACGAAGGAGCCGGAGCCTGCAGACGGGGTGATGGTGACACGGTGGCTCGCGGTGCCGTCCGAGGTGACCGGGGCGTCCTGCCATGTGGCGCCGTCGTCGAAGGAGACCTGCACGGTGAGGCTCTTGGTCCGGGATGTCACGGCGCCGGCCTGCCGTTCCACCCGTGCGGTCCGATCGGTTGCGCCATGCCCTAGCGGCCCGCACACCGCGTCATGGGCTGGGTGTGGGGGCCTCGGTCGCCGACGAGCTGCATGCGTTCCTCAACTCGGCAAAGCGCGTGGAGATCGAGCACCGGGTGGAGGAACAGGTCCTGAACTTGCCGTTTAACGTCCGGCGGCCAGCACCAGCAGCCTGGGAATCCGTGCAACCGTCACTGTCGCTCGGCAGCGAGCGCCAGGTCATGGATCATGAAGTGGAGTTGCACGTCGTCCGTCGACTCCGCCCACAGTCCCTCGGCGTCGACCACGGCGGCCGCGACCATCCGTGCCTCAGCGACGAGTTCGGGGTCGTACTTGAAGCCTGGCCAAGGAAGGACGGGGTAGTCGTTCTCCTCGCCGAACTGCCGCACCCTTTCCATGTCACCCAGGGCGGCGTGCGGGAGTGACTCGTTCGCCCAGGACCACAGCCAGGTCTGCTGGGCAACGCTGACGCTGCCGATCACTGTGAGTCGTCCTGTGAGGAAAACCTTGCCGTCGCGCGACCACGTGATCTGCGCGTCGTCCATCGACCAGTCGTATTGCACGTCTCCGGACAGGCCGAAACGCTCGACCATGAGTGCCTGCCGTGAGCGGGCACGCTCCCGAGCCGCGAGCACGACTGCCTCCCAACCGGAGTGGTCATGCTGCGATCGGTCGTCCACGTTGCCTCCTCGTGCAGAACTGTCGGCAAGATCCTGCCACCCCGCCTGTGGCCAGGACTCCCCTGCCTGGACTTGCCGGTGTCCGGATGGACCACGTGTAGCTCATCCTGTCCGTCGGGGCTTGGTTCCCTCCTGGTGATGCGCGGGTCGGGCGTATGCCTCACCTGTGGCTAGGGCGTGTCCGATGGGTCAGGCATTGGTGCCTGTCCAATAGGGTTTCGGGCTTGCGCTTTCCGTTGCGGCAACTTCTACGGTCATGTGTGTGGCCGGAGAGACCGGCCCGGCGAGGGAGGCACCGGCATGGCCTGGTCGATCGCGGAGGTGGCGCGGATGTCCAAGGTGACATCGCGGACGCTGCGGCATTACGACGAGATCGGCCTGCTGCCGCCCGCATGGATCGGGAGCAACGGGCACCGCTACTACGAGGAGGCCGATCTGCTGCGGTTGCAGCAGATCCTGCTGATGCGGGAGCTGGACCTGGGGCTGCGCGAGATCCAGGCGGTCCTGGACAGCCAGCTCGACCAGGTGGCCGTGCTCCGCGAGCACCACCAACGGCTGCTCGCGGAACGGGACCGGCTGGAGACGCTGGCCCGTACGGTCGGCCGCACCATCGCCGAACTGGAAGAAGGTAAGGACAAGGGTCACATGACGAAGATCAACAAGCCGGAGAACCTGTTCGAGGGGTTCCAGCCCCCCTCCGAGGCCGAGGCCGAGGTACGGGAGCGGTGGCCGCAGGCGTGGGAGCAGTCCCGGCAGGCCGTCGAGGCGATGACCTCCGAGGACACGGAGCGCTGGCAGCGTGAGGTGACGGCGCAGATGATCCGTATGGCGGAGTTCATGGTGGCCGGCACGCCGGTCTCCGACCCGGCGGTACAGGCCGAGGTGGACGCCAACTACCAGGGCATCTGCCGGTTCTGGACCCCGAACGCGGCCGCGTACAAGGGAGTGGGCCAGACCTATGTCGACGACCCGCAGATGCGGGCCAACTTCGACAAGATCGCCGACGGTCTGGCCGTCTACCAGCGCGATGCGATGACCGTGTACGCCGATGCCCGGCTGAGCTGACCGCACGCGCCTAAGGGCTGTTCGGCGGGTCATAAGCGCAGCCAGAGGCGAATGGCTGCGACGGTCACGGTGCCGTGGAAGATGTATGCCCTCTTATCGAATCGGGTGGCTACGGGCACGGAAGCTCTTGAGGGCGTTGATCGTTCGCTCGACTTCATTCCTGCGCTTGTAGAGCGTCTTGTCGAAGCCGGTGGGCCGACCGCCCTGGCTGCCACGGTGCTGTCTGTTGGCCCGCTGGCTCCTCGGTTCGGGGATGGTGTGCTTGATCCGGCGCCTGCGCAGGTACCGGCGGTTACGACGGGATGAGTACGCCTTATCGCCGCTGAGGTGATCAGGCCGGGTGCGCGGGTGACCGCCACCCGGCCGTGGTACGCGAACGCGCTCAAGGACCGGCGTCGCGACTTCACATGCGGCGAACGCGCGCGGACAACAGCACCCTCTGCGAGCGGAGGTACCTTACCGTCCCCCACTGACAATCCACGGTGAGCGCCCTTCTCCGAGAGGAGCCCGTCGGCGAAGCCCTGTGGGCGGCGGAGCCTGACCCGGTAGCCGACCCGGGGTTCTGGGACGTGGTGCACGTACCCGACACCCTGCTCACCCAGATCGTCGACACCACCGCCCTACTCACCGAGTTCGGCACCCGGCTGGACGTCCTCGTGATGACGCCTTCCTTGCGCTGGCCGACCCGGATGCGGCTGGTGGGGTTCTTGACGATGGCCAGGACGGCGGAACGGGCAGAAGCCGACGGTGTCGATCCGGGCACGGTCAGTCGGCCGCTGTCCGTCTCGCTGGACGCGGCTGCGTATCTGACAGGCCGTGATGCTGCCGCCGATCCGGGCACCCGGTCGCCTCCCTACACCTCCGCGACCGCTTCGAGCGGGCTGAGTGCGGCGGCCCGTCGGGCGGGCAGGGCGGCCGCGGCCGCGCCGACGGCGATTGATCGCGACGGGCGCGCGGGCGTGGACCTCAGGACCCATCTGGAACTCTGCCTTTCGGCAGAGCCCGGCGGATGCCGAGGCCATCCAGCGGGCAGCGCAGTCCTTCAGCGTCGAGGCTGCCAGCAGGACGTCGCGGGGCGGCAGATCGGAACTCGATGTGTCGATGACCGCATCCCGTGGGCCGTGCGCTGCGAGCCTTCGCACGTCTTCGATGACGGTTCGGTCCCCGTGAACAGGCTTGACCCCAGGCACGTCCTTTCCGGAGCGGCCCCGGTTGAAGGTTGCCACGTCCCACCCTCTGGCAAGGGCGGCTTCGGCAATGTGCTTGCCCAGGAACCAGGTACCACCCATCACGAGAAGTCTCATGCTCAGAGATCTTGCCCCGTGGCCGCTGTTGAAGAAAGGGAGGCAGATGGTCAGGGAACGCGCCAGGACCTCAGACGATCGGCGATGTCGAAGGTGTCGAGCCGCAAGGCCTTGATGTCCTCGATCATTTGAACCCACTGGGCTTGACCCGCATTGGCGGTCTCGCCGGAGGCCTCGATGTACGCCACGGCGACCGCGTACCCGTACAGCTCGTTCCGGGCGGGCAGCGGCCGCTGCAGCACGATCGTGTCGAGCAGGGCCGCGGCCCGCCAGTAGGCATCGGGGTCGGCCATGTCCAGGTGGGGCGTGTTGACGTGATGCCGGGCGACGGCCGCGACCAGCCCTGAGTAGTCGCGGACCTGCAGGTGTTTACCGAGCACGCGCTCTTGCCGGTCGAGGAGCCACCGGACGTCGATGAGCAGTTCCAAGATCAGGCCGCCCGGCTACTGGCGGGCGCGTCGGGGAGGCCGCCGAACGCCTTGTCGAAGGCGTCGACGAAACCCGGACGACCGAGCGCGGCGTCGAACGACGCGGTCGCTCGACCGAGCAGCGCCTGGTGCTCCTCCTGGTGGGAGAGGTCGTCGAGGTAGGCGGCGAGACTCATGCCGCGGGCCTTGGCGAGAGCCGCGAGGCGGTCCCTCGTGTCCGTGGTGATTCGTACGCTGGTGTCAGCCATGCCGCCAGTATGCACGGGTGTATGCACCTACGCATACACCCTGCCTTGACCTGTATCTTTACGGCTCGGCAGTGTCCTCCTTGAACCTGCCGAAGAGCGGAACGACGTCCATTGCATCGGTCTCGATGGCGTCGACGGTGTCGTCCGGCCGGCTGTAGCGGGAGTCGGGCAGCGGAGATTTTTCGCCCCAGTCGCCCGCCTCGCGCCGGTCGGCAAGGGGCACCTTGGCGCGCTTCATGTCGGTGTTCGGGCCAGCCCGCAGGGAGTGGCTCATCACCTTCAGGCCATTTGGCTTTATCGACCACTCGTGAAGTCACTTCTCGACGGCTTTGGGAGGAGCTTGCCGAGCCCGCACCTCGATATCGACGAGTTCGGGTTCTGGATCAATTTCTGTGGAGCGCACACTCTGCGTGACTATTGATCTTGGTGTTGGCTCTGCGGAGATAGCCCGAAAACAGCCGTCTACGACCACGACTTGGCTGACAGTTCTGAGCCGTGAACGAGGTCATGCTCCGTCTGGAAGACTTGCTCTTCCTGTCGGCTCCGGAGGTTGCGGTGGTGTCGGCGGAAGAAGACGGCGAGGTGATCCGAATTGGGATCAGATGTCGGGCAGTCGGCGCTCTGTGTCCGGGCTGTGGAGCCTGGTCGAACCGAGTGCACGGCTCCTACCTGCGGTTCCCTGCCGATCTGCCCAGTGCGGGACGCCGCGTGGTGCTATCTCTGCAGGTCCGGCGGTTCGCCTGCACGGCCGCTTCGTGCCAACGGCGGACGTTCGCCGAACAGATCCCGGGGCTGACCCGCCGATACAGCCGGTGGACCGAACGGCTGCGGTCGGCACTGGCCGAGGTCGGCCTCGCGCTCGCAGGCCGAGCTGGCGCCCGCATCGCAGATGTCTTCGGGATCTCGGTCAGCCGCGACACCGTGCTGCGGCTGGTCGACGCCCTTCCAGAGCCACAGCCACGGACCCCGTGGGTAGTTGGCGTCGACGAATACGCGATGCGCAAGGGTCGGGTCTACGGGACGGTACTGGTCGACGTCGAGACCGGCCGACCAGTGGACCTGTTGCCTGACCGCGAGTCGACGACGCTCGCAGCCTGGCTCAGCGAACGTCCGGGGATCGAAGTGATCTGCCGCGACCGTGCCCCGTTCTTTGCCGAAGGCGCCCGAGAAGGGGCGCCGACGGCTCTGCAGGTCGCCGACCGCTTTCACCTCTGGCACAACCTCGGCGAGGCCACCGAGCGATGCGTATCGCGGCACCGGGCTTGCCTGCGGGCGCCGTTCACCCTGCCGAGTCAGGAGCCCGCCAAGGTTCCCGAGGCGGCCGAGGGATCGACCACATCACCGTGGCCAACAGGGCATCGGTTCGCAGACCGAACCCGCGAGAAACACGCAATCGTCCACGCGCTGCTGGCCAAGGGCCATAGCAGGCGAGCCATCGGCCGCCAGCTCCACATGACCCACCGGACGGTCAAACGCCTCGCCGACGCTGCAGCCCCGGAAGACCTCTTTCAAGGTCAATGGCAAAACCGGCCCACGAAGCTCGACGACTTCAAGCCCTACCTGCACGAACGATGGGCCGAGGGCTGCACGAACGCGTGGACCCTCTGGGAGGAAATCAAGGTTCACGGATACGCCGGCGGATACGGAACCGTGCGCGCTTACCTCCGCCCCTTCCGCGGATCCACACCGCCGGACGCTCGCCCACCAACTCCTCGGACAGTCACCAAGTGGATCCTGACCCACCCCGATGCTCTTCAGGAGAATGACCGGCTCAAACTCAATTCCGTCCTGGTGCACTGCCCTGAACTGGACGCTCTGACCAGGCACGTCCGTGACTTCGCGCAGATGCTCACCCAGCTCCAGGGCGACCGACTCCTCAAATGGATCACGGCGGTCCGCGCCGACGACTTGCCCAGCATGCACACCTTCGTCAACGGCCTCGAACGTGATCTCGACGCTGTCATCGCGGGCCTCACCCTGCCCTGGAACTCGGGAATCGTCGAAGGCCATGTCAACCGCATCAAAATGATCAAGCGCCAAATGTACGGCCGCGCCGGCTTCCGCCTTCTTCGGAAGAGAGTCCTGTTGTCGTGACGGACAGTGCGGCTTCGCAGTGGTTGGAGCCGGAACCGGGACTCGTGAAACAGCCACTATTGCCCGGTCCTGGGACAGGCCGGGCAAGCTTCGAAGTCAAAGCTGCTGATCCAGGCGCACGTTCATTGGGCTGAAGCCTGCAGCTTGGTAGAACGCACGAGCGCCCTCGTTGAAGTACCAGACGTCCGTGACGAGGCGCCGGCAGCCTGCCGCGCGTCCCACTTCACGTACGGCTTCGAGCAGTGCCGCGCCGACACCACTGCGGGCAGCATCGGGGACTACGGCGATTTGATCCAGAGACACGATGACGTCTGGGTGCTCCAGAGCACTGCCAGGCCGATTCTTGACGCGGGCAAGGGCGTATCCGAGGGCTTCACCTTCCGCCCCATCGGCGAGGAGGGCAGTAACTGACGGATCGGCTATCTGAGTGCGGAAGAAGCCTTCGACGGCACCTGGCTCTGGGGAATCAAGGAACAGGTCGGGACGGTGCCGATTATGCAGGTCATGAACGATCTGGTTGAGGGAGGCCAGCAAGTCAACATCATCTGAAGAAGCAGTACGAATCTGGATCACATCGCCATGTTGGCCGGTTGCTCCCGCCCCTGCCACACGTTTTGGGGCCTGGACCAGCGCACGTCATGCTGACTGAGACGGGGCACACGGAGGGTGATCGACCACAGAAATTGAGCCAGAACCCGAGTACGGGAGGCGCCTCTGACCGAGGTCTGCCTGTCGGCAACGGAGCCAGGCCACCGCGCCACCCGACCCCGTAGCCAGCGTCTTTGTCTGTGACCCGCCCCGATGCCGACGGCGGACGGCTTCGGCCGACGCCGCAGGGTGCCGTCCATCTCATCGACATCCAGGCCCGCCGCCAAGCGTTCGCGCCTCCCAAGCTGCCCGAGAAACGCTGCTCTTCGTCATCGACAGAGCCAGGCCATTGATGTAGGTACCCCGGCGGCGGCCGCGCGCTTCTTCACGATCTCATTGATCGCCCTGCCGGAGAGATGCAGGCCGCGCACCGTGGCGTTGCCGCGCCCCTTCAGGTTGCCCGTCGTCGACAGGGCCCGGAAGAGCGGAAGGACCGGGTTGTCGGCGTCGAGCTCGCGCAGGTCGCCGAGCCAGGCCCGTACGCGCCGTACGATCTGCAGGTCGGCTCGGTCGCGGATGAACCGCCACCTGCCCTCACCGTCGCGGCGAGTCCTGGACTTCGCGGTGTAGGCCCACACGCCGTCGTCAGCCACGCGGAGGTTCCTCACGAGCAGGTCAGCGACCTCGATACCGCGGGACAGCCTGCCGTAAGCGACGGCCAGAAGGGCTGCATCCCGGCGGCCGATCCGCGCGCCCTCGTCGATCTTGTTGAGTACCTGGACCAGGTAGAAGAGGGTGAGGCCCGCGACCTGGTCCCGCTCTCCGCCGGCCGGGATGTACTCCTCCAGGCGGTAGTCCTCGATCAACTGCCGGACGAGGGAGCCGTCCGGCCGCTCGCCCGCCGGGTACCAGGTGACGATGCGGGAGAGATAGGCGAGCAGGCTGTCCGGGCTGTACCGGCTTCGACGACGTTCGCCGTGGTGGTGGCCGGCCGGGCGATCCGCCCCACCTTGACGCACCACTCCTCGAAGCGGTCCCGTGTGGTGTCGCGATCGACACGGGTGTTCCGCGCCGCGCTCCTCGGCGCGGCGCTCGGCCGACGGGGGACGAGAGCCCGAGCCTTCCCTGCAACTCGCTGGGGGTCTTCATCCTGATCGTGGTGGCGCCATTCGTGGCGGCGGCTGGAGCTGTCCTCGGCGCCCTGCTGTCGGTCGGCGCGGTGATGCCGCTCCTGGTCGTGGCCGGCCCGGCTCGGCCGCAGGCTCTCGGGACACGCGGTGTGGTGGTGGGTCCCGGCGCTGGCGGCCGCCGGAACTGCCCTGCCGTCTCTGGCAGCGACGGTGCTCGCAGAGGCCGGTCTCCTGGCGTGCCTCGGCGGGTGGCTCGCGGTGACGGCGGCGCTCGTCGCTACGGCGCTGGTCGCCCGCAAGCTGCAGTTGCTGGAACGCCTGCGGCTCTCCGGTGGCGCGATGCTCGGGCGGGTGGCGTTGTACGGGACGCTCGCTGTCCTCACCGCCAGCACGCTCGCCGGTATCGGCCTGTACGCCGGGATCGAGTACGAGCCACCGCGACTGAGCGCGGAACGGGCCGCCGGGACATGGTCCGACGGAAAGGGCGGCACACTCACCGTGGCCGCCTCACCAACGAGGCCGCCCAGCCTCTCCTCCCCCAGGCGCCGTGCGCGGTCCGTCATCCAAGGCCGGGCTGTGCGCCGCTCCCGACAGAAGGCCGTATGGCATCGGTATTCAGTCAGGCAGGCTGTTCCTCGCCCGCTCCGTGACGTACCCGGTGATCTTTCCGCTGGCACTCCGTCGTGCAACGATGTTGCACTCGTCCAACGCCTTTGTGACGTAAGCGTCCAGCTCAGGCCCGTCCCTCCTCGCCCAAGACCTTGGCGAGGCTCCTGCTGTGGTCCGTATCCTTCCGCCAAAGCCCCGCACACCTGACCAGCCGCAGGGGACAAGAGTTCGACGGCTCAAAGAGGTAGCCGAAGAGGAGACAGCTCTCCATCACGGCACGCGCCATGACCAATGGGGACCAAACCGCGGCAGGCTTGCGGACTATGTCGTGCTCCAGCGCCCGGACATGGTCGAGGGCGGTGTCCCACAACATACCCGCGATTTCGAGCAGCATCCCGTGCAACGCCCCTCGCGCCGTACCTGTTGGGTCCGGAGTGGCATCCATCGTGGCCATCGCAGCCCTGAGCGGCGAATTGACAGAAGGTAGTCCTACGTTCGACAGGCCGCCTTCCACCATCTCCCGATAGCCCAGGAGCGTCTCGCCTGCTTCATGGGCAAATTGGTCGGTGATCGGCACTGCGAAGGGGCGGACCCCCGTGTCCTCCGGCATATCGCCATCCGTCATGACAGGAGCGTACGGACATCAGCGGACTGACATGCCGTCAATTTCTGCCTGGGCACCCGTCACCACACGCACGCACGACTGGTTGAGCCGGCCGACCGTCGCGTCTACTTCGGCAGGACCTGCCCGTAGTCCGTCACGTAGAAGCTGTTCTTGCACTCCATGTACGCAGACTCCGACACGTTGTACGGACCGCCAGCTTGCTGATTGCAGAACTTGGACAGGATCTGAAACTTCTGCCCGGCGGATACCCCAGCAGGACGGTCATTCTGCGATTGGGGCGCAGGCCGGTCGTTCTGAGTCCGTCGCTGAGGAGGTTCCGGCGGAGCGTTCGAACTATCGCCGGAGGTCGCTATCGCGCCCCCTATGAAGAACGACGCTGCCGAAAGAACCACCGTGACCGCCACCACGGGCCGCTTCCACCAAGGCCGCACGGGCTTGGGAAACAGGGGCAGAACTGCCGGGGACAAAGGGACGCGCTGGTGGTCGTCCACATCAGCTCCTCTGAACCCTGACCGGCAACCACGTCGCACGAAGAGTCGGGCGAGACACGTTAACCGCGTGACGTGTGCGAGATCTACACGAATGCCGTATCTCGCAGAGACCCTCCCCCGACGTCACCGGAATCGTCATGACGCCCGTCAGGTCACCATGCGGTGGGCTCGCACCACCAACGCCAACGAGTGATCAAGCGAGGAGTGTTGACGTGGTGACGGCCGCGAAGGCACCGAGCGTCGCCGCTCTATGCGGAGGCATCAACGCTGTGTTCACCGAAGGCATCCGCCCGACGCCCACGCGACCGCCACCCCGAGATACGCCAGACCGTCCGCCGCTCTGATGCGAGGCGTCTGTCGCCAGGCAACGTTTAGACGTCACGGTCCAGCATTCGAACGGCGCCGCAACGCTCAGTGCTCCTCGCAGCGCCGTTAACAAGGAATTAGGTTCGCCGGGTTGTAGACGGGCGCCACCGTCCGGGTCGGCCGAAGCTGCGTGCCCCTTCTATCCTCGGCCTGACAAGGGGAGGTCGGCATGGCTGGTCAGGGGAAGGGCGGTCCGGATACGGGGCCGTTGGAGATACGCGTCGGCGGGCTGCGGAGGTTTTTCGTTCTGCTGGGGGTGCCGACGTGGTGGGTGCTGCTGCTCGGCCGCCTCCACCGGACGCTCGCTGAGGTGGGCGGCGCCTTCGTCGTAATGCTGCTGGTCGCGGTGGTTGTCCGCCACCTGCGCTGGCGCCGCCGTGGGTGTCTGGTGCGGATCGACGACGACGGTATTACCGTCACCGGGGCGCGGACGGTGGGCTGGAACGAGATCCGCGAGATTCGCGAGGTGCGCCGGGCGGGGTGGCAGGGGCTGGTGCCGATCGCGCGAGAGGGCATCGAACTGCCGCTCTTCGACGTCGTGCTGTTCTGGGTCAGGCCCCGTACGGCGGCGGCCCGCGTGGAACGCCGCTGGGGCGGTCCACTGGTCCTGTTCCCGGCGAAACTGGATGCGGATGGCACCCAGATCATCGATGCGGTACGACGGTTCAGTCAGGGCCTACCCGTACTGGACGAGCAGCGGCAGACCGTCGTCAGTTAGGACCACCACCCCGGCGAACCTATGCGGTCACAGCACTAGTGTGCGACGCCGCCGACCAAGGGCTGTGGCGCGTCACGACGCGCCGTCCACTCCTCGCGGAGCAGCCAAACATCACGCTGTCGTACCACTCTCCGCCCACCCGCACACTGGCACGCCGGCGTCCCTCCTCGACGAGCCCGGCCCTGCGGAAGGCGCGGATGGCGCGTTCGTTGCCGCTCCAGGTGTCCAGCTCGACCCGCCGAAGCCGACATGCCCCGAACAGGTGTCCCAGCAGCAACCGCAGCGCCTCGGACCCATAGCCGCCGCCCCAGCGGTTACGTTCGCCGATGACGATCCCGACCGTCGCCCGCCCGGCGAACGGGTCGATGTCCCGGTAATCAGCTATGCCGATCGGGCAGCCGTTGGCCAGTTCCTACACAGTGAACGTGGCCTCACTACGCGGGGCCTGACGGAGTCGGGCGTCGTGGAAGCGTTCCATGGACTCCCGGGTGATAGGCCCGAAATGCGGGTCACCTCCCGTAGCCCAGTGCACTACCTCCGGGTCGTTGCGCCAGCGCAGATGGGCGTCGAGATCCGCGGCGCGCGGCGCACGTAGTCGTACGAGCCTTCCTTCGATCATGTGGTAATCATATGGATCCCGGAGGCAGTCACAAGATCCGCCGGACAGGCCCTAGAGATCACTCCTTCGCCCAGTGCTGAGTCGACTTCGACGGCTCGCAGGACGCCAGGACCGGCCAGCCGGAGCTCTGCGGATGCCGATTAATCATCCGCCCTGATCAGGCGGCATGTTGATACTCGCGAAGGGTTCCGCCGAGTCGATCTCGTCGGCCGATCTCCAAGTGCTTGATCTGCCCTGGTTCGGGGGTCGATGTGGGCAGCGGGCGGAGCGGAGCGGCTTGCCCCAGAGCCCGGTGGGGGCGATGGCCGTTGTAAAACGACTCGAACTCGCGCAGGGCGTGGAGTAGGTGCCGTTGGTCCCATATGAGGGTGCGGTCCAGCAGCTCACGTCGACAGGTTTGTATCTATCGCTCCATGATCGAATTCATCCTCGGCATCCGGATACCGCTGAGGATGACCTCCAGCCCGGCCTCGGCCATCACGGCGTCGAAGGCCTTGGTGAACTTGGAGTCCCGGTCGCGGATCAAGAACTTGGCTGCGCTGCCTGCGCGAGGGCGGGGTGCTCTCCGAGGACTAGCGGGCGCACGGCCTGGCGGAGCTCCCGGCCGAGCTGGAGCGCCGGGACCGGGCACGAGGACGCGTCCACAGTGACCGGTGGATGCGGGTGCTCCTGGAGCGCGCGGCCGGCGAGAGGGCGCGGGCGCAGGTGGCAGCGCAGGTGGTGGCGCAGGTGGTGGTGCAGGCGGTGCTGCCCGGGGCGTTGCGGATGACGCAGCGGCTGCTGCGCGCGGGCGGGGACAAGTCGTCGTCGCCAGCCTCTACCAGGTCGTGCGCCGGTACCCGCTGTGGCGGAAGGGCGGGGCCGCGGCAACGCTGCTCCTGGAGACGCTGCACCTGGCGAGCCGCGAACTGAACGCGGAGGCCGAGCCGGACACGCTGCCGTGGCACCCCGTCCTCGAGTCCACGGTCCTGCCCAGTGAACCGGCGACGGCGGACGATCCACCGCGGTGACCTTCGGGGAGTTCACCGGCTCGCCCTTCATCACGGTGCCGTGGTCCTGATGGCAGAGCATCGTCACCTTGATGTTGGACAGCGCCGTGTTGCCCGCGTACGCCTCCAGCTCAGGTCGAGCTGGAGGCGTACGTCCAGTTCCGGGCCCCACATCCCCCGGTGCGGGGCGTGCCCGTCTCCGGGCACCGGGCTCTCCACAAGCCTCGATTAGGATACTCCGATTCTTTAACCGAGATCCATCGGGCCCCGAACGTGGGCGCGAGGACGCTACGCGAGTGATTCCGGCAGAACGGTCGGGTCGCAGTCCACGCGCCGCCAGAGGATCGGTGCGCCCTTTCGCTAACGTTCAGGGCGCCGCGCGTTCGCGGGCGAGCGAACGTACAAGCGCCCCAGCTCATCGATTCCGGCAGCAAGGAATGATCACCATGGCCGTGTGCGAGGTCTGCCACAACGACTACGAGCTGGCGTTCGAAGTACGTGCCGCGGGAGGGGCGGTCCACGTCTTCGACAGCATCGAGTGCGCCGCCCAGAAGATCGCCCCGACCTGTGTCAACTGCCAGTGCCGCATCCTCGGCCACGGCATGCAAGCCGATGGACAGTTCTTCTGCTGCGCCCACTGCGCGCGTGAGAAAGGTTTGTCCCAGTCCCAGCTCGTGGATCACGCCTGAACCCCTCGGCCCGGGGACCTCACCGGGCCTTTGCGGGACACCCTTCTCTCTTCTCTGCGTACGGTGTTGCGGCCCGGTCGGTCAGCCGGTAGACAGCGCTTCGAGGAGGTCTCCCACGGCCGGATCGGGCAGGCCAGTCCTTAGCTTAGGACCCCCAGGCCGTTAGTGACACCAGGTCAACCCTTTGATCTTCAGGCCCCATCAACGACCCACACCGCCCCCGAACACGCATGGATCCTTGTGCCCAGGGCCTGGCCGATTTAGGCCCCGCCCTCTACCCCGTCGTCAGCGTTGCGCGTTGACTCTGTTCGCAAGGTGGTGCCGGATCGCGGAAAGGACATAGCGATGCCCCCTGGCGAACCGCAAGACGGAGCACCTGCGGTTCACCACTCACCGCAGCGGACTGTCCCCGCCGGCGGGGACATGACCCCGTCCGACGGCGGCCAGGACCATGCGCCGGAGTTCCACCGGCTCCAGAGCTTCGACTTCGGCTAACGGGCTGACCCGCGATTGGCCTCGGGGCGTGCTGGTCTGGGGGTTCGGCTGGCTGGTGGTTCAGCAATCGCTGGTTGGCTCGCTACTCGTACCGGTACTTCAGCGAATCCGCTTCTGCCTGCTCGATGTCAGCGATCGTCAGCTCCGGCATCCGCAGCTGGGCCAGCGTCGCCTCGGCCGAGGTCGGCTGGGTGTCCACCGGCAGCCACTGCTCCGGCTTCCAGGCCCCACTGCGCAGGAGCGACTTGGGGCAGTGCGGGTAGACCTCCTCGATCCCCAGCACCAGCGCACTGGCCGGCGGCTTGCCCACTGCGGTCAGCTGCGCCAGCAGGTCAGGGCGGGTGGAGACGCAGGCCCGGCCGTTCACCCTGAGCGTTGTGGTGCGCCCCGGGATGACGAACAGCAGCCCGGCCCGTCCGGTTTCGATGACGTTTTGCAGGGTGTCCAGGCGCTTGTTGCCGGTCGCGTCCGGTATCGCCACCGTCCGTGCGTCCAGGACGGCGACGAACCCAGCGGGGCCACCGCGCGGGGAGACGTCACAGTTGCCCTCGGCGTCTGCGCTAGCGACCAGGACCAGTGATCAACAGCCGATCAACCGCTGGGTCTGTTCGGTGAGTTCGGTCATCTGCTTGCGAACGGCCGCGTCGCCGGGGAGTTCGTAGGCCCGACGCAGCGTCTCCTTGTCGGGCACGGCGTCGAGGCGGAGCAAGTCGAAGGCGCTGCTGGTATGCGGTGTCGTCATGCCTCCGACCCTATGGGGCCGACCTGCGATTGATCTCGGCGGTGAGTGTGGGGACATAGAGACGGCTTCGCGAGTCGTCGGGCGTGTGAAAATCAAACAGGCCCGCGCGGCAATGTCTCATCCTGCTTTCTGCGGTCTCGCGCCAACATCTGGGCGAGTTGGTCGCGGAACTCGCCCCGCGCTGGGTGGCGCGCTGTGAGTCCGGGCGTCATGGGCGACGTGAGGGCGACCGTCGGCGGGAGGCGGGGGCCGGGCCGAAGTACGAATTTGTCTTCGCCGACCGGCTCCTGGTGACACTGGTCCTGTGGGGCTCGTAAAATCGCTGCTGGTCAGCACCCGCCTCCAGGGTCGTCGGTGGGGACTTGTAATGCTGCCCTGATGATCGTGTCCCTGCTCTACCGCACCGCCCGCGCACTGTTGTCCGTCCCCGCGATCCTACTGCGTCGAGACACCGCCAAGGATGCCGAACTGCTGGTGCTGCGGCACGAGAATGCCATCCTGCGCAGGCATGTGAAGGGCAGGGTGCGCTATGAGCCGGCCGACCGATTCTGGCTCGCCGCCCTCAGCTCGCTGATACCGCATGCCCGCTGGGCCGCCGTCTTCCCCGTCACCCCCGGCACTTTGCTGGCCTGGCACCGCGACCGCCAGGAAGTGGGACTACTCCGCCCGCAGCTCCCGCACCGGACGGCCGCCGACGGCGGCCGCACTCAAGAGTATCGTGCTGCGCCTGGCCGATGAAAATCCCCGCTGGGGCCACCGCCGCATCCAGAGCGAACTGGCCCGACCCGGGAACCTCATCGCGGCCTCAACGGTCTGGGAGATCCTGCACGCAGCAGGCATCGACCCGGCCCCGCGCCGCTCCGGC